>JAUXDF010000030.1 GCA_030618505.1 Spongiibacteraceae bacterium
GGTTTATTCATGGAAAAAGAACCGCAGCTAGGCTGGATGCTGCCGCAAAGAGAACGTTTGCAAATAAAGTTATTAAGGATCATTAAACAGCTGATCAGTTTCTTCAGCAGCAAGGGGCGTTGCAAAAGGGTCATCGCCCTATATGAGAAAGCACGGGAGCTGGACCCGCTTTCAGAAGAATACTATCGCGGCCTGATACGATGCCACGCCGCCCTGGGCAACGATGGCGAAGCGCTGGCGATATATGAAAGTTGCCAGTCAATTCTCAGTGCTACCTTTGACATTAAGCCTTCAGATAAAACCAGGCAGCTTTATAAGCAAATTAAAACCGGTGATAAAGAACAATTGAAACGTGCCTGCGAACATTGTGCTCATGCTGCTGGTTAGATAACGCCTCCTGCCTTACTTTTTTTCTTGATACAACTCAATTTTCATTCTTTCTTTTGTTTTCTGTGACTTGGTTGTGACCTTTCAGGGCGCAATATTGTTATTAACCTGAGCTGATTTATAGCTTCCACCCACAGCAATGGAATAGATGAAAAAGTTTTATCCTACGAATTTATCCGCGTGACATATCTCTTGAGGCGTCTTCAAGTGGTCATGGGATTGTGGGTGTTTTGGAAAGCGTTGAAGATGAAAAGCAAACCTCGTTTACCAGTCCGCAGGAACTGTGGGAAATATTGGCAGAAAAATATCCTGAAAGTTTAATGATTAATCGCGAAATAAGAAAGGAAGGCCATTACCATGAATATGAAAATCTTTAACCATGAGCGAAACAAGCCTGTTGATAGTGTTTGGATTTTAAACTGTATGGGTTTCCTGTTGGTTTTACTGCTGTCTACTGTATTAGTTTCATGTGGAGGAGGAAGTAGTAGTGGCAGCACAGATACAACCACAACGACGGGGCAGTTCATAGATGATCCTGTACAGGGAATGGATTACAGTTGTTCATCCGGAACGAATGGCGTTACCAATGCCAGTGGAGAATATACCTGTAATACGGGTGATGATGTAACCTTTTCAATCGGACCTGTTACGCTTGGAACCTTGTCAACACAGTCTTCATTTATTACGCCTTACTCTCTATTTCCAAATGATACTGAGGCTGCTATTAATCTGGCTAGATTATTACAATCTATAGACTCTGATAGTAATCCCAATAACAACGTTATTACCTTAAGTTCTGCGCAGTTAAGTCTGCTTCCAACGAATACTGATTTTACAGATATTGATTTTGTTACCAATATTGAAGCAGCGCTGGGAGTAACGTTAATTGATACTATGACAGCGATGAATCATCTCAACGATGCGATTATTTTAAATGGTGGAAATGTTCCAGATGGAGGTCATCTACCAATCGCAAATGCCGGGGTGGATTTATCTGTGGTTGTACAAAATGCTATAGCACTGGATGGATCTGGTAGTTCCGATGCAGATGGAGATAACCTGACTTATTCTTGGAGCATTGCCTCAAGACCGCCTGGTAGTGATAGTTTTCTTTTTACCGGCGTCGATACTTCTACACCCATTCTGACGCCTGATGTCGTAGGTGATTATGTTGCACAACTTATTGTAAATGATGGCGTGGTCAATAGTGCAGCTGACATGGTGACGATTACTTCGACTGTCAGTGGCAATGTAAGTGATGCTCCACCTTCTTTGGCCTGGGTAAAGGAAGTGCGAGTTGAGTCTTCTGGTGGTCTAGAAGGAGGCATAGCGTTCGATTCGGATAATAACCTGTATCTTGCAGCAGAGAGCCTGATTAATTTTAATGGCGATTTAAACGTGGGTTATCAGGATATTCTTGTGATTAAATATGGTGCTGCTGGAGACATGTTGTGGTCTGATCAAACCGGTACTGCTAGCACCGACATGGTTGATGATATTGCATTCGATAAGAGCGCAAATGTATTGTATGTAACGGGTAGTACAACACTCTCTTTACATGATCAGGATGTCATCGGGGACAGGGATATTTACATTATTAGTTATGATGCAGAAGGCAATCGACTGTGGACCATTATGGATGGAACAGCTCAGGAAGAAAGACCCTATGGTATGGCACTGGATTCGTCGGGAAATATTTTTATAGCAGGCGTAACACATGGTAATTTTGATGGTAATACTGTTGCTCCCACTGGAAGAGATATTTTCGTCGCTAAATACAATAGTTCGGGAACAAAAATCTGGACCCGTCAACTACAGGGAGATAACTGGGAAAGAGCCGGAGGTATAGCTGTAGATTCGAGTGATAATATTTATATCACCGGTTACACAGGCAGTGATAAGTTAGGTGGTGAAGTAACTAATGGCTCAATAAATTCGTTTGTTATTAAATATAGTAATGGTGGAGTTAGGTTATGGACAAGGATAATAAGTAGTGCTAACTCAGAATATGGGCATGGTGTCGCGACTGATTCAAATGATAATGTTTTTGTTACAGGTATGACCACGGGTGATTTTGAGGGCAATATCAACCAGGGTGGATATGACCAGTTTACAGCCAAATATAATACCAATGGTGCACTGATATGGATAACTTTAACTGGCGGCGCGCAAACAGATGTTGGTAGAGATATTGTCGTGGACTCTTTTGATCGTATCTATATTGCAGGTTCTATCGGTAAGTTAGAATCTGGAGACATCTTTGATTCAGGATTAACCATGTTTGATACCGATGGTGTAGAAGTATGGAATGTACAGAGTAGCCCTGAATATGGGACGATTAGAACTGATCAGGCCTATTATCTGGCTCTTGATTCCGCCGAAAATATTTATATCAATGGTACAACTTATGGTTCATTTTTATCCATTGATGAGGCGGCCAGTAATAAGGTATTTGTAGCCAAGTATAACAAGAGTGTTGCGGGAGGTCCATATAGTGTGGGTGGTTATGTAACTGACGCAATAGGCAGTTTTACCTTAACCAATAATGGTGGTGATGACCTGTTTATTCTGGAGGATGGAGATTATAAGTTTGATACTCTGCTAAACGATGGAGCAGCATATAATGTTGAAGTTCTGGAAGGTAGTGATACCAGTCAGGGGCATGCGTGCGAGGTACTGACCGGTGGCTCTAATGGTGATGGTAGTGGAACCATAAGTGGCGCCGATGTAACTGATATTCAGGTGAGATGTGCCGGGATTTAAGGTGGAGCCTAAAAGGCAGGTTTTAACAGTTAATTTGTAATATTCATGTCCCAGCCTAAAATAGCTGGGACATTAATTACCCTGAAAACCTCACCATTATAAGAAATAAAAAAAGAGAAAAATCTTAAGGTATACCTGAGTCATAAACGACCTTAGGACAGGCACTCAATAATTGACAACCTACCAGCCCCCTATTACCACATTATTTCCCGCTGCGTACCCAAAGCGTTTCACGGGGTAGGCTCTCCGGCGTACCTATCTTTGTGGTATCGATCACAGCACCGGAAAAGACTACGAACACCGCCGGCAATGGATTGTAAATCGGATCCGAATTCTTTCATCCCTTTTCAGTATCGACATTTGCTCTTATGCCATAATGTCCAATCACTACCACCTTGCACTAAAGCTGTGTCCGAAGCAGGCTGAAGCCTGGACCGACGTTGAAGTCATTCAACTCTGGACCAGTCTGTATAAAGGCCCACTGCTGGTACAAAAATGGCAGGCAGGTGAGCCGCTAATTCAGGCAGAGCGACAAACTGTCAGTGATTGCATAACCCTCTACCGCCAAAGGCTGGGTAGTTTAAGTTGGTTTATGAAATGCCTGAACGAGCCCATTGCTCGGGAGGCTAATAAAGAAGATGGCTGCACAGGCCATTTCTGGGAATCGCGCTTTAAATCACAGGCCTTACTCACGGAGGAAAGTAGCTAACCCTAACAAATTCAATCTCTTGGGCTTATCCTCCCCGCCCCACTCAAAGATACGGCACTTACCAACATAAACCTAGCACCATCATTCAAACCCTCAAAACCCTACGCAGGCCACATTCACAGTATTTATAGCAAGTATAACAATTATAAATTTCACCTATTGCTGTTTGCTGACTAATATTCATCCCACATATAGCAAACGCTACAACACCCAACCTTAAGGATCCATCATGTCAGAGTATTCAAAAGGCATAGACGAGCTAAGCACCCTGCGCGACGCCAACAAAGAAACCTGGGCAGCTATTAGCCCCGAATCAGCCATGCGTATGCGTATGCAAAACCGTTTCCGCACCGGTCTCGATATTGCACGCTACACAGCGGATATCATGCGTCAAGACATGGAGAACTATGACAACGACAGTGCTAAATACACCCAATCACTGGGTTGCTAGCATGGTTTTATCGGTCAACAGAAGATGATTTCTATCAAGAAACACTTTGAAAATACCGACCGTCGTTATTTGTACCTTTCCGGCTGGATGGTTGCTGCGTTGCGATCCGAATTCGGTCCTTTGCCTGATCAGTCAATGCACGAGAAAACATCTGTTGCCAGCCTTATCGGCGAGCTATACACCTTCCTGCGCCAGGCAGATGCGCGTGAACTGGGCGGGCTTTTTCGCCAACTGGATACTGCTCGTCAATCTGGCGATGCGGCCAAAGAAAAAGACACGCAAGCCGCTATCGACGGCTACGTCACACACGTTGTACCTATTATTGCCGATATTGATGCCGGTTTCGGCAACGCCGAAGCAACTTACCTGATGGCAAAACAAATGATTGAAGCCGGTGCTTGCTGTATTCAGATCGAGAACCAGGTATCTGATGAAAAACAGTGTGGTCACCAGGATGGCAAAGTAACCGTTCCTCATGAAGATTTCCTCGCTAAGATTCGCGCGGTTCGTTATGCATTTTTAGAGTTGGGGGTTGATAATGGCGTTATCGTTGCGCGTACCGACTCTCTTGGTGCCGGCCTTACCAAGCAGATTGCCATCACTCACGAGCCAGGTGATTTGGGCGATCAATACAATTCATTCCTGGACTGTGAAGAGCTATCGATCGATGAGATGAACCATGGTGACGTTCTTATCAAGCAACACGGTAAACTGGTTCGACCCAAGCGCCTACCTAGCAACCTGTTCCAGTTCAAAAAAGGAACCGGTGAAGCGCGCTGCGTAATGGACTGCATTACCTCTCTGCAAAATGGTGCAGATCTGTTATGGATCGAAACTGAGAAGCCTCACGTGGCACAGATTGGTGGCATGGTTGACGAAATCCGCAAGGTTGTACCTAATGCCAAACTGGTTTACAACAACTCCCCTTCTTTCAACTGGACCTTGAACTTCCGCCAGCAGATTTTTGATATCTGGAGCGAAGAAGGAAAAGACGTTTCTGCTTATGACCGAGATGGTTTAATGAGCGAGAAATATGATGAAACCGACCTGTCAATCGCTGCAGATGAAAAAATCCGTACTTTCCAGGCTGACTCTGCACGTGAAGCGGGTATTTTCCACCACTTGATTACTCTGCCGACTTATCACACCGCCGCTCTGTCTACTGACAACCTGGCGAAGGAGTACTTCGGCGATCAAGGCATGCTTGGTTACGTTAAAGGTGTACAACGCAAGGAGATCCGCCAAGGTATCGCCTGTGTTAAACACCAGAACATGGCCGGTTCTGATATGGGCGACGATCACAAGGAATACTTCTCTGGAGATGCGGCGCTGAAGGCCTCGGGCAAAGACAATACTATGAATCAGTTTTGATTTTATAGTTTTAAAAAAAAGGGCAAACATTGTTTGCCCTTTTTTATGTTTGAAAAAAACCTATCTATTCCCTCGAAAGGCCGAGGGAATTTACACAACTATTTTCCAGCCTTACACTCTTCTAACATTTGCGCAACAAAAGGCACAGAAAAGTTAGGGATCACTCCCAGCCCAGCAGCCTTCATGCCTATAAGCTTTTTCTCCAAAATGATCCCATAGCGCATTGCCGCAAACAGATCATAATAACTACTGTTGTCAATCGGCAACCCGGTCAGCTCATGCCACTGCGGATACATATCAGCGCGCTGGGGCAAACCGGAAACCGGCTCCACACCAAGGCCTACGCTATTGATATGATCAACCCAGTACCACCAGGCAGCATCCATTAAAGGATCGCCCAGGCTTGCCATTTCCCAATCAATAACCGCTGCAGGCGCCAGATCTTGCCAAATAATATTCCCGACTCGACAATCCCCCCAACAAAGACGCAAGGGGCCATCTTTTGGCGCATTGGCTTTAATAAATGCCATCGCTTCACGAAATTCAGGGGCTGCCTTATCGTGCAGATCACCAACAAACAGGGCATCAAATTTATCTATCTCATGCTGAACCGGCGATTGCCCTGCCTTAGACTTTGGTAAAGTAGGCAGGTCATATTTATCCATATCCAGCATATGAATTTTGGAGATGGTTTCAAGACCGTTTCGCCACATGGTAGCTCGCTGCTCTTCACTCAGCTCAGTCACCCAGCTACCAAAAGCAAAAGGAGGGTTATCGGTGGGGATCTTGCCATCGATAAAATTCATCATGTAAAAGTCAGAACCCAGCAGCGACTTGTCAGATTCAAAACCGATCATCGAAGGCGCCGGAATACCTTCCTCACCAATAAGCTCCATCAGGTCGTACTGCAACTTCAAATCGTGAGAATCAAATACCTGGCTATCAACGGGCTCCATACGGAATACAAACTTGTTCTCTTTACCGCCGTAATTCGCGTTCAACAGCAGAGTTACGCTACTCTCGCCGCTCTCCTCCGGGAACTTAAGTTCATCCAGCTTGATATCCTGAGCATCCGGCAGCTTGGCCGCCATCCAGGACTCAATCTTTTGACGAATTTCCTCAAGATCCCCTATTTCTTGCTTGGCCATTTTAATATAATCCCCATAAGTTATTGTTGATTTACTATTTTTTAGGCGCGCGGAGAAAAGCAGTCAAAAGGAAGAGAGAAACACATCTGCGACTTCACCGAGGCATCTCTACCCCGGATTTTTAGAACGCGGTCTTTAGAATTGAAAAAAGCTCACTCGCTTAAGCGGTATTTAAGCACTTCAGGACTTGTTACCAAGAGAGATATGCTTTGGGCCAGCCATGCTCTGTTGACCACTGACACCAGAGTTAATATTGTCGATCTTACCACCGCCTTCAAGAAAAGCTTTGGTCTGATCTTCAATAGATTGAGAGGTTTGAACCGCTGATGGTTGCTTCTTTTTTGCGGGTGCTCTTTTAGGTTTGCCGGCCATGATCGATCCATAATTTTAAAATAATAGCCAATTATACACGATTTAAGGTTTTTTTGTCGTCTGCGTTGAATATCCATAAACACATTAAGATGACCCTGCTCAATGACAGGCTAATTAACACTACCTAGTGTCCATCCAGAAATTAAACAAAGAGGTCATGGCCAACGTAAATCTTGCGACTTAAAGGCCTTGAAAAGGCCTAGGAGCTAGATTTGCGTTGGCCATGACCGGACTTAATTTTCGAAAATCAGCAGTTTCTGGATGGGCACTAATTAACACTACCTGGCGCTGCATCAAACCAACAGCAGCACCTCCTTTCCCAACGCCGACGACAAGGCGAACCCCATTAGAACCACTTACCCGACAAGACCTTTTTCAACAGTGCGTCCGCATTACGAGTGGGCATATACTCTAACATCGAGCGCATAGGATCTGGTTTGACCGAATAGGCTGCCTTAGGCTTTTTAGTCGTTAAGGCCTCGTAAATTACCGATGCCAGTAAAGCCGGATCGTGCCCCTTGTCACCCTCGCGTATAGCCATTTTCTTCATTCGAGTCAGCACATCTTTAAAGTAAGTTGTTGTCTCAATCGCCTTGCTAAAGTTACTGCCGATACTACCCACCATTTCAGTCTTGAAGGGACCCGGCTGGACTTTTATCACGGGAATATCAAGCAACGCTAACTCACGACGCAAAGAATCTGTATAAGCCTCGATAGCATGCTTGCTGCAGGCATAAGCACCATTAAAAGGGGCGCCACTTTGCCAACCGGTTTCAGAACTGATATTCACAATTCGCCCCTGGCGCGCCTTGATCATGGGGAAAAATACCCGGTTAACACGAAAAGTCCCCATAACATTGACGTTCAGAACCCTCTCCATGACAGCCTCTTCGAGCTCCACCATTGAACCTATCGCCAAAATACCAGCAAAGTTGACTATCGCATCCAGCCCATCAACACTTTCATTAACAGTTTCCAAAGCCGCCTGAACACTGGCCATATCCATTACATCAATATAAACCGGCGTAATATTTTGTTTATCCTCCATGCGGGCCAAGGCTTTTTTATCAAAGTCGGCAGCAAATACATGCCAGCCACGCTCAACCAGGTAATGGGTGGTTTCGCTACCCAAACCACCAGAGCCTCCAGTAATAAATGCTGTTTTTTGACTCATAGAACCATTCTCCCAATCAGTTGAAAATAAAAAACTATTCGTAAACCATAGCCACAAACAATAGCCATACTAGCACTGTTTAAAATAAGAAAATGGCAATCATTTTGGCAGTAACAAAGACTTTGCCCCACATCAAATAGTTCAGTTTTTTCCTAACAACTACAAACCAGTCTGAGTGACCTGGCGAATACTGTGGCGCACCTCCGGTGGTAATATCTTTCGTGCCTCAAGCATGACAATTTCCAGGCGCTGATCATAGCAAAGCGCACCGCCATCATCTCTGCTGAGAAGATGCAGATCACACAACTGCTGAATAAAATTACTGAACAGTGACTTATCAAAAAATTCCGGGGCGTTTAATCCATGAATAAAAGACAGACGCTGAGCCATGTCACGACATTGCTCACCCAGGGCCGCAGCATCCACTCGCCCGGAACCATTACGCAATAACAAGCTGATTACCATGTAATAACGCTCCATGGTTTGCATTAAGGCATTTGCCAATACGGTAATCATCACATAACCGGTTGAACCACTGTCGGGGCGGTGATAAACACCCTCCTCCTCGCTTAGCATGCCAAGTTGCACCATAGCATCCAGATATAATTCTATACGCTGGGGCAGTTGTTCTGTGCTCCAGCGCAGGAACAATTCCGCCTTAATATAGGGGTAAACATGCCCGATCAAATCAGTAATTTCACTGCGCGAGACATAGTGACGATTAAGAAACAGACAGCAAATCAGTGAAGGCAGGGAAAAGAGGTGCAAAATATTATTACGATAATAGGTCATCAGAATTGCATTTCTGCCCTCAAGAAAAAGCACATCACCCAATGAATCACTTTGACGACTGAGCAAGTTCATCTTCTCAACATACTGAATCATTTCCAGGCCACTACTGAGTGGCTGGGTAATATGATCACTATAGGGCACAACTTGCAGCAATTTTTGCCAGGTTTCCAACTGCAGTACCAGCGCTTCTTCACCAATGGCCTGTCTGGGCATCGACAGCAATGCCATGGCTACCATGTTCACCGGGTTAATCGCTGCTGCGCCGTTGATATGGCTGGCAATTTTATTACCCAATAGCTGAGCACAGCTCTCAATCCAGGGCGGTCGAAAATCCCCCTGATAATCCTGAGTACGCCAACCAGCCTGCTGCTTATCCAGAAAACTGTGCAGATCAATCGGTTTGCCGAAATTCACCCGCACCCGACCAAAATTGTTTCGAAGCGCAGCAAGAGTGCGAATAATATCCAGCGGTGTTTCCTTCTTTTTGTTTTTACCGCGAAGCTCACCCAGATAAGTCCCTCCCTCCAGCACTCGCTCATAACCGACAAAAACCGGCACAAAACTAATGTTACGACGATGACTACGCAAACAACTGCTCAAGGTGATTGATAACATGCCACTGCGGGGTGTTAATGTTCGGCCAGTACGGCTACGTCCACCCTCAATAAAAAACTCGGTGGAAAAACCCTTGGTAAACAGATTGTGCAGATACTCATTAAAAACCGCACTGTATAGTGGATTACCTTTAAAACTACGGCGAATAAAAAACGCCCCCGCACGACGCAACAGTGGGCCAACGAGCGGCATATTCAAATTGATACCCGCTGCTATATGCGGTGGCGTCAGACCATTTTTGTAGAGTACGTAAGAGAGCAACAGATAATCGATATGACTACGATGACAGGGCACATAAACTATTGAGTGCTCGCGGGCCAGCGACTTAACCGGCCCCAGGTGATTAAGTTCAATGCCGCTGTAAAAGCGATTCCAGAACCAGGTAAACAACATATCGAGAAAACGGATCGTCGAGGAATTAAAATCAGAGGCTATTTCGTTAGCATATTTTTTTGCCTCCAAAAAAGCCTGTTCATGACTAAGCCCCTTGTTTTCGGCCTCAATAGTGATCGCCTGCTTTACCTGAGGAGAGTGTAAGAGTGAGTTAACCAGAGTGCGGCGATGCGACAAATCGGGGCCGACAATCGCGGCGCGTTGCTGGCGAAAGTGGACCCTCAGTATCCGCTTTAACTTGTGCAAGGTGCGCTGCCGATCTTGCCCCTCATCGACCAGTTCGCGCAGGGAAAGCGGCTGATTAAAATGCACCAGAGTATTACGACCATGAATCAGCAAAGCCCACAATCTTCTAAAGCGACCGGTAACAGAATAATTGTAAGAAAAAAGTAATTTAAAGGCCGACTGCTCTTTATCCGGCGCCCTGCCCAGGCAAATAGTCACCGGCACTAATAGCACATCATCTGCAGCGTTTTCTTCGACACTTGTCAACAAGCGAGTCAGGCGTTCAGAGTGATGTGGGCGATCACGCTTTAACACCAGACCTTCGGTATGGGAAAGAAAGAAGAAAGCGCCTTCTTCTTCAATGTGCTCGCCCTTCATCATTCCCAGCAGACTCGGCAGTTTTGCATCAACACAGGCCTGCTCCAGAATTAGAAGATCAGACAAGCAGCGACTTCGTAGCACATAACAAAGAGGTTTGGCAGAGTCGGTATCGGCGCCTTGATAAAGCCGTAAGGTTTCAAGGTATCTCCCTTCCAGCGAGCTACGGATAAAGGGCGAGAGCAGCTTGCGAAGAATACCGAAAAAGAGCCGATCTAATGAGAGTAATTTCATCATATACATCACTGACTGGTTGCGTAATAGGCAGCCCAGATTTTACACCTGAGGGGCTTATCACGCATATTAGCAACTGCATGATAAACTTAGAAGACTATTAAATGTTCCAACCACAAACCAGAAGCCTCAAGCAAAACACACGGTCATTTAACCTAGAAAACTCGGTTGGGCGCGAAAAAGACGTGCATGATATTGGCGTGCATAGGAAATTTCAAAATTTCGTGGTGCCCAAAACGTTTCACGGGGCAGGCTCTCACCTTATTGGTGATGAGAAGTTTTTGGGATTTTCTAGGTGCGTCAAGAGCATGTGCGGACTTTCGTGATCCAACTGAGTTTTCTAGGTTTAATCATCCCGCGACTTAATATCTGCCGCCAGGGTACGCGAGGCCTGCCAGAATAGAATGCTCGCCAGACCGCCCAAGAGACCGACCGTAAGCAGCGAGTAACGTATCGCATCATCACCGTAGATCGGGCCGTACACAAAATCTGTCAGCACACCCACGCTCAGCGGCCCAAGCCCTGCACCCACCATATTGACCACAAATAGCAATATCGCTGAGGCAGTTGCCCGCATCCGGACTCTTGCAAGGCTCTGCACCATCGCATGCATTGGGCCGACATACATCGCCCCAAGAAAATAGAAGGGAACAAAACACGCAATCGCCATGCTGGTGTCATCGAGCAAGGTAAAGCCGACAATAAAGGGAATAGCTAAAAAGGATTGGATAGCAGGCAGGCGCATATACCAGGCCGCATCACGCAGGCCCATTCGGTCGGTAATTTTTCCACCGAGAAATACCCCGGCACAACCGGCAACACCAATAACCCAGCCCATAGTTACACCAATCTCAGCCCAACTCATTTCGTGAACACGGGAAAGAAAAGGTGCTCCCCAGGTGATTACCCCATAGCCGGAAAGCGATTGCACCGCCGAAGCCAGCACAATAAAGATAAACGAACGACGTGACAGCAAAAAACGCAAAACCTCACCCAAGGAGGCATGCTCCACATTGGCTTCAGTGATCTCAACATTGCCACGCTCGGGCTCCTTAACCGTAAACCAGACCAACAGTGACAAAATCAGCCCGGGAATACCGACCGCATAAAACGCCACCCGCCAACCATAGTTTTGCACCAGATAACCACCAATGGGAAAAGCAAGCGCGGCACCGATATAAACACCCCAGGAATAAATACCTAAGGCCGTCGCCCGCTTGTCCTGAGGAAAATAGTCCGACAACAGCGAATGCGAAGGAGGCGTACCACCGGCCTCGCCAACCCCCACAAACACCCGAATAATTGCCAGATGAGTAAAACTTTTGGCCATACCCGATGCTGCCGTCATCACACTCCAGACGGCCACAGCCACGGCAATAACTGTTTTACGTGAACCTCGGTCCGCCCAGCGAGCAATGGGAATACCCACCAGGGTGTAGAAAAACACAAACGCAAAACCGGACAGAAAACCCATCGCCGTATCCGAAACACCAAATTCCTGCTTTATCGGCTCAATCAATACCGCCATTATCTGTCGATCAATAAAATTGAAGATGTACACAACCGACAACAAACCCAGCACATAATAGGAATACAGACTAGGGGTTTCTGACGGCTCTTGAGGATCCTGCTGACTGCTCTCAGCAGGCTTATTATCTTGATCTGACATTAATGGTGTCCCCGGCGCTCTTATTATTTCTGTTTCTTTGACAATCGGCGATTATCCTAGATTTTGCCGATTGAGCAAGGCATGGAGGTAATTAATACTTTACCAGAAGCCTGTCTAAGGGCATAAAACCCGTCAATAAAAGTCATGCCGATGATACAGGGAGAAAATATATACGCTGCTTTATAAACTTAATGTCATGTTTGCAGAGCAGTTTCCACTTGCCGCCCCTATGTTATCCATGAAAGAATTGTAGGTTTTGTGGTTGCAAAGATAAATGATACTTAGTTAAGCCAAATTACTGGTCATATGCTCCTTCTCCTCGAGAAGGAAATGTGGCAAAAGACAAGCCAATCCCTTCTCCCCTGGGAGAAGGTTAGGATGAGGGCGCGGCCAAAGCCGCTAAATATATTACACCCTCACCCCAACCCTCTCCCGCAAGCAGGAGAGGGGGCTTAGCTAAGTGTCATTCGATGCAAAGATAATTTTACGTATTAGGAGTATAAAATTTATGGCATTTACAGGCAAAGTTGCACTGATTACTGGTGCTGGCAGTGGTATGGGGCGCTTAGCAGCGCAGAGACTTGCCAAGCAAGGAGCCAAGATTGCTGCCCTGGATATCAATGAAAAAGGCCTCGCTGAAACGGCTGAAGGCCATGAGGGCATCGAAACATTCCCTGTTGATGTCACCAATATCGAGCAAGTAAGCGCCGTAGTAAGCGATATTGTGAGCAAACTAGGCCCAATTGATCGCCTTATGCATTGTGCAGCTATCATGCCCTTTGGCAAAATTCTCGATCATGATGTAAACAACATCCACCTGGTGATGAATATCAACTACGGTGGTATGGTCAACATTGTTAAAGCCGTCATGCCTGCAATGGTCAAAAGCGGTAAGGGCGATTGTATTATATTTTCATCCATGCTCGGACAAATGCCCGTACTGATGACCGGCGCCTACGGCGCCAGCAAGTTTGCAACCTCTGCTTTTGCCGAAATCCTCTATCACGAAAATATCAATAGTGGCGTACGCTTCGCCTGTGTCTGCCCACCAGCAGTGAAAACCCCCTTACTTAAGCAGGCCGCCGACACCGCTTGGCCAAAAGTTCTCGACGAGAATCCACCCATTCAGCCCGAAGATGTGCTGGATGCCATTGAAAAAAATATTGATAAAGGTGAATTTTGGGTACTTCCGGGCAAAGGTACAAAGGCCGGATGGCGCGCTCGCCGCTGGATTCCCAGTACCGTCTGGAACAATATTCACAAAATGGAAGGCTTCTAAACGGAATCATCTTGAAGGAAAGATGCTAGCTCGCATCTTTCCTGATCGTCCTTGCCACCACACCTCCCTTACTGGTGGTAGGTTTAGCCTGTTTCCAGAATCGTTAACAAATCCTGAGCATGTTGCGAAGCATCATGACCCAAGCCCGTCAAATAGCCACCATCAGCCTGGCTAATCAAGCCTTTCTTGTGTAAGCGTTTAGTCGCCGCAATTAGCGATTTTTCAGCAGTTCCGTGGACTTTAATTCCCTCTTGGGTGGTCGATAAATTGAACAGCGTTAATACATCAAGCTCCTCAATCAACTCCGTCGTAAAGGACATATTTTCTCCTCAATAGTCATTTCTTTATCGTCTGACATTCTATGTGGTCAGCATCTGTCGCTTCAAGCCCCACACTACCACAACTTCACCTTCCCGTTGACACACATTTAATAAGACCGCCTCGCACATGCTATTGACAACCATTCTCATTCGCACTAAGATAATACACATCGTCACAATTCGATAATGAGTACAAAGCTATGTACGTGTGCATTTGCAAGGGTATTACCGACCATCAAATCCGCCAGGCCGTCGATGATGGAGCCAGCTCATTTCACCAAGTTCGTAATAACCTCGGACTTAGCACACAATGCGGCAAGTGCGCCTGTCTTGCCAAGGAAATCGTCGATAAAGCGTTGGAAGAAGTGGCCGCACCCTCATTTGATGCCAACCTTTGCTATGCGGCTTGCTAGGCAAACCCCTCTCCCAAGCGCTCCCTCACTATAGAAAACCTTCTTCGAAAATACTCTTTGACAGCAGCCTGATCTGGATCCAGAATCCGCCTGTCACTTATCCTACGCAAACTATTACACACCTAGGGAGATGAAAATATGAAAGGCGATGCCAAGGTTATCGAATTTCTCAACAAAGCACTGGCCAATGAACTGGTTGCCATTAACCAGTATTTCCTTCACTCCAAAATGTATAAGGACTGGGGATTAAAGGAGTTGGCAGAACACGAATACCATGAGTCGATTGATGAGATGAAACATGCCGATGCGCTGACAGACCGCATTCTCTTCCTAGAGGGAATGCCCAACCTGCAGGACCTTGGCAAACTGATGATTGGTGAAAACACCAAAGAGATACTTACCTGTGATCTTAAGCTTGAAACAGATCACGCTGTACCTGTTCTTCGAGACGCTATCAAATACAGTGAATCAGTCGGAGATTATGTCAGCCGTGACCTGTTTCAAAATATTCTCGAATCCGAGGAAGAGCACATCGACTGGCTGGAAACGCAGCTCGGCTTGATTGATAAAGTGGGCATTGAAAACTATCTACAAAATAAAATGGATAGCTAATATCCATCCATAAATAACATGCTTTTCCTTTTGCCGTCATTCCTGCGAAGGCAGGAATCCAGAGAATTCATACACTTACTGGATCCCTGCCTTCGCAGGGAAGACGACAAAAAACGTTTCTG
>JAUXDF010000214.1 GCA_030618505.1 Spongiibacteraceae bacterium
TTGCGGGTGATGCGTGACATGGTGCGCCCGCGGGTAGAAAAAATTCGCATTGATTCACGAGAAACCTTTCAGAAAATATCCAGTTTTACACAAGATATCGTTCCCGATGTTTGTGAAAAACTGGAATGGTACCCTGGTGAACGCCCGCTTTTTGATCACTACAATGTTGAAGATGAAATTCAAAAAGCGCTTGGTCGAAAAGTACAGTTAAAATCCGGCGGTTATTTAATTATTGATCAAACAGAGGCAATGACAACGATTGATGTAAATACCGGAGGTTTTGTTGGTCATCGCAATCTGGAAGAAACCATTTTCAAAACTAACCTGGAAGCGGCGACTGCGCTGGCCAGGCAGCTGAAGATCCGCAACCTCGGTGGAATTATCATTATTGATTTTATCGATATGAAAGATACCGAGCATCGGCGCCAGGTTTTGCGCACGCTGGAAAAATTGATGGAGCAGGATCACGCCAGAACATCGTTAACGGGCGTTTCTGAGTTGGGCCTGGTAGAAATGACGCGAAAACGTACCCGAGAGAGCCTGGAGCGTACACTGAGCGAGGATTGCCCCTGTTGTCAGGGGCGTGGCACCATGAAGTCGTCAGAAACGGTCTGCTATGAGATTTTCAGGGAGATACTGCGGGAGGAGCGAGCTTATGAAAACGATACTTATATGGTGTTGGCCAGCCAGGAAGTCGTTGATCGCCTGTTAGATGAGGAGTCCGCCAATGTGGCAGATCTGGAAGAGTTTATCAGCAAGACCATCCGCTTTCAGGTTGAAATAATGTATACCCGTGAACAGTATGATGTGGTATTGCTGTGATCTTTCGAACCTTTGATTTTGTTAGTCGACTAGTCTGGTACAGCGTAGTAGTACTGTCGGTGCTGCTGGCGCTGTATGTCAGTCTGGGCCGTTATTATATTCCGCTGATTGGCGATTATCGCCCACAGATTGTTAGACAATTGTCTGAAATGAGTGGGCTGCAGTTTAATATTGATGGCCTGCGTGGTGAGTGGAGTGGCTTTTCACCGGCTATCCATATTGATAACTTTTCCATTCTGGGTGACGATGAAAATTCTGAATCGCTGAATATTCCTGAACTGAAAGTTTCTCTGGATGTTGTTGCCAGTGTTAAATATCAAGCCTTGCATTTTAAAAGTTTACAGTTAAATGCAGCCGAGCTGATCTTTCAGCAAAATGAAAATGGGAGTTGGCGCCTTGAGGGTTTGCCCCTTAATGAATCAAAAAAGAAAACCTCAGGCAGTCCTGCCTCGACCGATACCTTGCTGGATCTATTTTTAAATATAGCCACACTTGAAATAATCAACACTCACCTGAAGTTCAATTTTTTTGATGGCAGAATTGCCGAGCTAACCACACTTGATATCAAGTTGCTTAATGATGGAGATTTTCGCCGGCTGGTGATTAGCTCCGAAGCAGGAGAGGAGAAATCCGTACTGCTGGCGGTGATGGAAGGGTATGGCGATCCGCGTGATTTCGACGATTTTACTGCTAAAGCCTACCTTAAATTAAATGACCTGGATCTGGCTGCATTTGCTCATTTGGCAAATTTAAACTTCGATCTGCACCGCTTGAACCTGAATGGAGAGTTTTGGCTGGACTGGAAAAATTCTGAGCTTAGTGCGCAGGGGGAAATATCATCGCCAGAAATAAATTTTCGGCGCAAAGATGGAAAGTCGATTTGGAGAACAAAAGATTTTTTCGGTAAGTTTCTTGTTGAAAAAAATAGTGCTGGGCAGTGGCAAGCGTGGATTCCTGGTCTGCAGTCAGCCGAGCAGGTTGCCTTAAGCACAACCTATATTAAAACGGAAAAAACTGCCGAGGGTGAGGTTCTGCAATTGCAGTCAGAGGGGCTGTCTGTCGCTCCATTGATTAGAACCTTGTTAGCGGGTGATTTATTAAATGAAAAGTTGCGTGAGACATTAGCGACTTTGAATCCGGCGGGAAACTTGCGGGATGTTAGTTTGACTTTGCCGCTATCCGATACGCCTAAAGAGATGTTTCAGTTACGCGCCGAGCTAGTTAATGTATCGGCTAGTGCCTGGAAAGGCGCGCCGGGGGCAAAAACGGTGAATGGATATCTTCAGACCGGAATACTGCAGGGTTTTGTTGATCTAGATTCTGCGACATTATCGCTCGACTTTCCTTATATCTATGACAACTGGCTGGAGTTTGATGGTGCGCAGGGAACGGTGTCCTGGCGTATTGATAAGGAAAGTATTATCGTCGAAAGTGAGTTGATTAAGTTAAAAGCCAAAGGGGATGACGGTTTTGCACGAGGTCAGTTTTTTCTCGACTTGCCGAGAACGTCGGACGATTACCCGCCTCATATGAGTTTGCTCATTGGTTTGCGTGACAGTCATGCCCGCTATCGCCAGCGCTATATCCCTAGCCTGTTAAGCGCTGATCTGCTGCAATGGTTGGAGGAAAGTATTGATGATGGCGTATTACCTGAGGTTGGATTTATCTATCATGGCGCGATTAAAAAAAGCGCGGATAAACCCAGTGTGCAGCTGTTTGCCGATGTCAAAAAAGCACGGCTTGATTATCATAAGGATTGGCCTCCTGTCGACAATGCGGATGCGCTGGTGTTGATTGATAATGAATATACTGATATCCAGCTTTCGCGGGCGCGTTTATACCGCAGTGATGTCAACGATGTGTTTATTCATCTGGAACCGCACGCCTCGGGCGGCCTGCAGCTGGATATTAAAGGGAATGTTAGTGGCAAGTTAGCTGATGGTTTGCGTGTAATAAAGGAATCTCCGGTACATGATAGTTTAGGTGATTTTATTGATGGCTGGCAGGCAAAAGGGTCTATGGGTGCAAGGCTTGATCTGTCAATTCCGCTGGGTGCAGATCTGTCGCGTGAGGCGGAAATTTTTGTTGATGTTGATTTACATGATGGAACATTGGTGCTGACTGAGGAAAATTTGCGTTTTGAAAATATCAACGGCCCGGTGGTTTATGATTACAAAAGAGGTATTCGCTCTAAGGGCTTACAGTTAGCATTTTGGAAAAAGCCTGCTCGTCTCAGTATCTCAAGTGAGGCGAAGGTGAGTAAAAAAACCGGAGAAAAGAGCTGGCATACAGAGCTGGATATGCAGGGTATTGCTCGTGTTGATCCCCTGCGAGATTGGGCCAAGCAGCCAGCGCTGAATTTTTTCAGTGGCGAGGCAGCGTTTAATGCACAGTTAGTTGTCGACCCCAATCAGGAAAATTTTATTCGTGTTGCCAGTGATTTAAAAGGCGTGACGATTGATCTGCCCGCTCCCTACCGTAAAGAAGCTGCCGCGACTTTAAATACGACATATCGACTGCCGCTGGAGGGCGAGAGGCGATTGATGAGTTTGTCTCTTGGTGATCAGCTGCAGGTGCAATTTATGAATGATCAAGAGCGTATGCTGGGAGGGAATATTTCAATTGGTAGTAGCATCGTACCGCTGGATATTGCTCCTCCTGGTGCTGACCCTCTTGACTCTGTTGCGTTTGATTATCAAGGTGTGCTGAGCGTTACTGGTAGTTTTTCTACTTTTGATTTCTCGCAGTGGCTGCCGGTATTTCACCGTTATTTGCGAGTGCAGAAAAGCTGGCAAGAAAGTACTGAGCTTGAAAATACTGAGCTTGAAAATGAGGGGCTGCCGCTTGTAGTGCGTGGTGTCAACATAGACACTTTTCAGGTGTTTGACAGGGAGATAAAACAGCTCAGTGTTGATATGAATTATCAGTATGATTATTGGCGTGTGTATCTTGATAGCGATACCTTGCGGGGAAATATAGATGTTTTTGATGCGGATAGACCCTACCGTATATCGCTGGATTTTTTACATCTTGATGACCTGCTGAATCTGGATGATAGGCAAGAAACTCCAGAACTTGTAGATGTGCTTGTTGAAAAGCTGAGGGATGAGGCGAGTGAGGGGACTGCAGGGGAACAAAAAGCTATTGCAGCAGAGGAAAAACCACCGGTGGCGACTGAGCTGTTGCAAAAGCAGGTGCTAACGACTACTGAGGACGTAGTCGCTGCAGAGAAAACTGCATTATTTCATCCCAGGGATATTGCTGCCGCTGACTTTTCAGTTAATAAGCTTTATCGCCAGCAGGAAGATTACGGCAGTTGGTCGTTTCAGTTGAGATCCTTGCCTGAAGGGCTTCGTATTGAAAAACTATTAGCGGATAGTAAAGGTTTACACCTTGATGGTGAGCAAGCTGGTGGTGGCGCCATTTTAGAATGGCGTCAGTCGGACAGTGGAGAAAACAGCAGCCGTTTTCAAGGCATTATTTCAGCAAAAAACATTGGTGATGTGCTGGAGGACTGGGGTTATGAGAAAATGATGGCCAGTGAGTCGGCGGTTTTTATTCTCGATGGTGGTTGGCCTGGCGACCCCTCGGAAATTTCTGTGGAAACAGTCAGCGGTAAAATGAAAATGTCGATTAAAAAGGGGGATTTTATTAACGCGCCCAGTTCAGCCAGCAACGCCTTGAAGGTTGTTGGTTTTATGAATTTGGATAAGATAATAAGACGCTTGCAGCTTGATTTTTCTGATCTGGCTGCTGAGGGTTTGAGCTTTGATCAGATAAAAGGTGATGTAAAAACAACGAGCGGCATACTAAAGACGGATAAGACACTGACCGTTAAAGGCAGTTCCAGTGAAATTCGTATTGCTGGCAGAGTTGATTTTATTGAGGAAACCATTGATGGTCAGATGGTCGTTATTTTGCCCTTGGGCAGTAACCTGCCCTGGATCGCCGCTGCACTTGCCGGTGGTTTACCGGCAGCCGCAGGTGTTTATGTTGCTAGTAAGGTGTTAAAAAAGCAGGTGGATGTCTTGTCTAGTGCTGTGTATAACATCAATGGAGGTTGGGATAATCCGGAAATAAGATTTGAAAAACTGTTTGATAGTACCCCGGAGGTAAAAGATCTTGTGCAGGATGGAGCTGCAGGTGATTTTGAGGGTAAAGAAAAACCTCAGGAAAATTATGATGCGCTGGACGGGCTGGGAAGTGCCGACGATTTTGATTATAGTCAGGGTCAGGGTGCTGGGGAAAATGCTACTGTAGTAACCGAAGATGAGTAACGGGAGATGAGCACTGTGAAGCCGATACAAGTCGCCGCCATTCAATTGGTCAGTAAAAATAATCTTCAGGAAAACCTTCGGATAACAGAAAAACTAATCAAAGAGGCGGCTAATAAAGACGCTCGATTGATTGTGCTGCCGGAAAATTTTGCCATTTTTGGCTCTTCACTACAAGCTGATATAGCACGAGGGGAGAGTGAGGCCAGTGGAACTATCCGCTCATTTCTTTCCCGTGTTGCCAGGCAGTACGGGGTATGGTTGGTGGCTGGCACTATTCCTATCGCAGACAACCCTCAGGATAATAGACCCTATAGCGCTTGTTTAATTTTTAACGCCGAGGGTGAGCAGGTCGGTCGATATAATAAAATTCATTTGTTTGATGTCAGTATCAATGATCGTCAGCAACGTTATGCTGAATCGGAAACGTTTCAGGCAGGGGAGCAGGTTGTGACGGTGCCAACACCCTTTGGTTTATTGGGGGTGGCTGTTTGTTATGATCTGCGCTTTCCGGAATTGTTTCGTATTATGTTTCAGCAGGGAGTGGATATTATTGCTCTGCCATCAGCCTTCACCAAAACCACCGGAGAGGCGCACTGGCTGACATTAATTCGAGCGCGTTGTATTGAAAATAGTTGTTATATGATTGCGGCCAATCAGGGAGGTGAACACTCTGCACAACGCGAGACCTTTGGTCATAGTTGTGTGGTGAATGCCTGGGGAGAGGTGCTAGTCCTGCAAGAGTCGGCGCCGGGTGTCGTGCTGGCAGAGATCGATTTTGATAAGCTAAGCGCGCAGCGCGCGCAAATTCCTGTTGCCGAGCATCAGCGTTTTTTTATTCCTCCAGTGCTCTAACTAGTGCCCATCCAGAAATTAAACAAAGAGGTCATGGCCAACGCAAATCTTGCGACTTAAAGGCCTTGAAAAGGCCTAGGAGCTAGATTTGCGTTGGCCATGACCGGACTTGAT
>JAUXDF010000058.1 GCA_030618505.1 Spongiibacteraceae bacterium
CATGTAGAGCTGATTAATCAAGTAGCATTAAATGCCGATGGCACATACCAGTTTTATGTTTTACCCGGCACTTACCTCGCTGCGGCCTATATTGACCAGAACAACAATCAGCAATACGAAAGAGATGAGCCTGCTATTTATGCGGGCCACCAGGAAAATAAGTTTGATTTTAACGACATTCAGCAGAAACAGCATTTTGAGCATCCTAAATTAATCATTAAAGGACCAATCCAAAAAGTCTATGACGGAAAACAGCGCCAAGCCTTAAACAACATCACACAGAACATAGGAAAAATCGTCACTCTGGATGACCCTATGTTTGGAGCAGAAAATGCCAGTCTAGGACTTTGGCAGCCCTTGGACTTTATCCAACAAGTTGGCGGCGGTCTGTTGATGCTACAAGAATATGACAAGACTAAAATTCCTGTCATTTTTGTTCATGGCATTATGGGTAACCCGCTGGAATTCAAAGTGATCATCGAAAAACTTAACCGAGATAAATTCCAACCATGGGTACTATATTATCCAAGCGGCGTACGCCTGGATATGGTAAGCGATTATTTCTTGAATGCATTAAATCAGCTTCAAAATATATACGGGTTTTCTGACGTTCAAATTATTGCCCATAGCATGGGCGGCTTAATGAGCCGTTCACTGCTAATGAAGCAACAAGTAAAACCTTCCTTCGATATTTCCCTGTTTGTCACCATTAACAGTCCTTTATATGGCATGGATGGCGCGGCCTCTGGCGTTAAACATTCTCCCATTGTTATCCCCTCTTGGCGCGACGTGGCCAGTGGCAGCGATTACGTTAAAAGGGTGCATGATTGGCGCTTACCCGCTGATATCCCCTATCATTTAATATTCTCCTATTTAAAAGAAGAAGATGGTGACGGTGTTGTTCCGTTAAGTAGTCAGCTCTCTCAATCCTTGCAGGATGAAGCCATAAAAATATATGGTTTTAATGCCCAACATGCAGGCATTCTTAAAATGCCCGAGCTGGCAACGCGCATAAATAAAATTCTGGCCAACCCAGAGATGAAAACGAAAGGTAATTAGTGCCTATCCAGAAACCGGAAGTTTTCGAAAATTAAGTCTGCTCCTGGCCAACGCAAATCTAGCTCCTAGGCCTTTTCAAGGCCTTTAAGTCGCAAGATTTGCGTTGGCCAGGATCTCTTTGTCTAATTTCTGGATGGGCACTAATTAGTCCATGACTCGCCAAGTCATCGCTGCCTACTCCTCTTTACTAAAAAAGATCGTAACTATTCAGCAAAGGCACAAAGTTCGTCATTCCGGCAGTCTTTTAGCCGGAATCCAATTTGCAGAACTCCGGATCCCCAACAAAACACTTCGGGGATGACGAAAATGGTGAGTTCAGAATGATTATTTCATTATGCTGAATAGTTCCAAAGGATCAATCAATAACGCTGCTTTACAGTCACTTATACCCGCCTAAATATTAGTGAAGTATTTATTCCTCCAAACGCAAAATTATTACTCATGGCATACTCGGCATCAAACCTGCGGCCTTCCGCCTGAATATAATCAAGCGCAGCACAGTTGGGGTCCACTGAATCCAGGTTAATGGTCGGCGCATACCAGCTATCATGCATCATATTGATGGTCATCCAGGCTTCAATCGCACCGCAAGCACCTAAGGTGTGCCCCATATAGGATTTCATTGAACTGACCGGTATACCGACACCGAATACTGCATGGGTAGCCTTTGATTCAGCAATATCTCCACGATCTGTAGCCGTACCGTGGGCATTTACATAGCCTATCTGTGCAGGTTTCAGTTCTGCATCGCGCAATGCTCCCTCTAAAGCAACCTGCATGGTCTCGGCATTGGGCTGGGTGATATGGGTGCCATCAGAGTTACAGTGAAAACCAACAATCTCCGCATATATATTTGCTCCACGGGATTTGGCATGTTCAAATTCTTCAAGAATTAAGGTACCAGCCCCCTCTCCAATTACCAGACCATCACGGTCTTTGTCGAAAGGTCGAGGCGATTTGCCTGGTTCATCATTGCGAGTACTGGTTGCAAATAAGGTATCAAATACGGCTGCCTGGGTAGCGTCTAATTCTTCAGCCCCCCCCGCCACCATCATTTTCTGTTGGCCAAATTTTATTGCCTCGTAAGCATAACCAATTCCCTGACTACCAGAGGTACAGGCACTACTGGTGGTAATCACCCGACCTTTTAAACCAAAGAAAACCCCAATATTGACTGCAGTGGTATGGGACATCATGCGGATATAGGTATTCGCGTTGATTCCCTTCATGCTGTCATGCAGCAACATATTTCCGAAATCACCAATGGCTTTTGGCGTACCCGACGAGGAACCATAGGCAATACCCATACTGCCATCCTTAATCTCAGGATCATCCAGTAGCCCGGCATCCAGCAAAGCCAATTCGGTGGTACGGGTTGACATCAATGCAACGCGTCCCATGCTGCGTACTTTTTTACGGGTATAGTGGCTGGGGGTCTCAAAATTCTTTACCGGACCGGCCAAGCGGGTACGCAAATCATCGTAGCGATCCCAACTGTCCATGCGGACAATACCGCTTTGTTTAGCTTTTAGTTTGTCCTGCACCTCACCCCAATTCTGCCCCAGTGGGGTGATCGCAGACATCCCGGTTACAACAACTCGCTTCATTAACACAGTCCACCATTTACAGAAATCACTTGGCGTGTAATATACGCTGCTTCATCTGACATCAAAAAATTGATCAAACCGGCAACCTCTTCCGGTTTACCCAAGCGCCGGGCTGGAATCATCTTTAGAGCTTCCTCTACTGGCGCATCTTCCACCATATCGGTTTCTATCAGTCCTGGCGCTACACAGTTGACGGTTATCTTACGTTTTGCCAACTCAATAGCAAGCGCTTTGGTAGCCCCCATTATGCCGGCTTTTGCCGCACTGTAATTGACTTGGCCGCGATTTCCAATCATCCCGGAAACCGAGGCAATCGTCACTATTCGCCCGGGTTGACGACGGCGTACCAAGGGCATCACCAAGGGGTTGAGAACATTGTAAAAACCGTCAAGATTGGTGTGAATAACCGCATCCCAATCTTCACCACTAAGAGCCGGAAAGGCATCATCACGAGCGATGCCGGCGTTGCACACCACTCCGTAGTAGGCGCCATGCTCTTCCATATCAGCTTCCAGGATCGTTTTACACTGCTCCCGATCAGCCACATCAAACTGTAGTATACGTGGAGCGGGTTTACCCATGTCTAGTATCTGTTTTTGTACCTCTTGTGCCGCGTCCAGCCGAGCGCGACAATGCAACACAACATCATAGCCAGATTGTGCAAGTTTTAGTGCCGCCGCCGCCCCGATTCCTCTACTGGAACCGGTTATTAGTACCGATTTACTCATGGCTTAATTTCTCTTTTCTCAATGTGTAACAAACTCTTTATACTTTCACATCCGCTATTCAGGCTGATAGACGTTCAGAGCAGCTTCTGCCAACAGGCCATCAGCGCATATTTTACATTCAAACACACCGAAATCACCTTCTTGGTAGTGTCGTTTGATATGGATCGTCAAGACACTACCTAAAGGAAAGACACTACAGTAGCTGCGGTACTTCCGGGCGCCTAATAGATAACCGATTGTTGCACCCTGCCCTTTGTTTCTACCTTGCACTCCTGACCAAGCAGCTACCGCCTGAGCCATATATTCAATACCGACCCAAGCAGGCACACAATCTTCATCGTTAAGGAACAGCGTGCTTTTGCCAATACTCACCTGCGCAGTCAATTCCTCATCATCACAGGACAAAATGCTATCCAGTAAGATCATACCCTCTTTATGCGGAACAACATCTGCCACCGTATAGTCTGGAATCATTTCAGTTTTCACCCGCCCTTTTTACGCCCTACCAATAATAACGCTAACATTACTACCTCCAAATGCAAAAGAGTTACTCATCATATAACGAGCTTTACAGCGCGTGGGACTATCAACCAGTGATATAGAGGGAAGATTGACATCGCTCTGACCATCCCACTTGTGGAGCGGCAACAACTGTTGTGGATTGAGTTTCGACAAACTCAGCCAACATAAACCAAGCTCTGTAGCGGCAGCCGCCCCAAGTGTATGCCCGGTAAACGGTTTGGTAGAACTGCAGTAGGTGTTATCACCAAACACCCGCTGGATCACTCTACTTTCCATTTCATCATTTTTGACTGTAGCCGTGCCATGTAAATTAACGTAATCAATCTCTGCCGCTTTGATACCAGCGTCCTGCAATGCTGCCTTAATCGCTAATTCTGCGCCCTCACCTTCGGGGTGCGGTGCAGAAATATGATAAGCATCAGATGACTCCCCCACCCCACACAATTGAATCTCAGCGGGCTCTTTGCTAAGAACAAACAATGCGGCAGCTTCACCAATGGTAATACCATTGCGGTTGCGGCTAAAGGGGTTACATAAAGTGCTACTGACAGACTCCAGCGCAGTAAAACCGTTAATGGTTAACTGGCATAGGGTATCGACACCACCGACTATCACTGCATCACAAAAATCTGCTTCAATAAAATTTCTGGCACTGGCAAAGGCTTTGCCACTGGAGGAGCAGGCGGTAGAAACCGTTATCGCCACGCTTTGCAAATCCAGATAACGGGCAAGAAACTCAGCCACTGCCCCCATTTCTTGCTGACTGTAACGATAGTTTTCAGGAAACTGCCCCTGTGCAAGCTTCTCTTCGACGGCAAGCTCACCCTCACTAATCCCCGACGTGCTGGAACCCAAAACCACGCCAATACGATGTTTACCATAACGTCGAATCAATTCATCAACATCATCGGAAATCTGCTCATAAGCTGCCAACAATAAGCGAATATTGCGCGATGCAAATTCAGAAAAACCTTGATCCAGCTTAGGTAACTCGGCAGTTACCTCCCCTACCGTCACCGTACCACCAAATAACAAATCTTTTCGTTCTACAATACCGATACTCTTGCCACTGAACAGGTTTTCAGCCACCTCGCCTTTATTGCACCCCAATGCATTCACAATACCAAGACTGGGCAAATAAAGTTTCCGCTTGTCTCTTTTAAATATCATAGGGCTTCAACCGCCAGCGTTTCAATCACAAGCGTATAATCACGTTCAATATGGCGATAAGTAACGCGCCCCTGCCAAGGGTCTTTATATTGATAATCTATTTCAATCACTGCCTTTGCACCGGGATAAAAATCACCACGATAAAAAGTACGTTTACCGTTTTCAAAAAGATCCTGCTGCACCCGTAAAGTAGTAGCCGCCAGGCGTGCCTCTAACAGATCAATCGACCAATAGCACAACAAAAAATCCGCCAGCATATATTCCGCTGCAATCGCCCTTTTTATTAAGGGACTGGATTGCTGTGTCAGTTCGCCATTCGCATAGATCACTGAAAACAAACGATTGCCCAGCGCCGACAGCCCAATCATAGTGAGCGTGTCGTTTTCAATTTCGATTTGAGCCAACAACTGATGCTCTTCACCATTGTGAGTGGCGATCACCTTTTGTGTCACCACTCGGTTACCGGGCAAAGAACCTTCAATCGCCAGATCGATACTCACATCATTGGCGATTTCTACGACGGTCAAATTCCGCATTGACAAATTGGAGCATGAAGCAAGCAGCAGCAAAATGCCTGCTACCAAGGAGCGAAACACAAAACATCTCAGCACGGGCTTGCCAACCTGCATTCTAACAGTGTGTGGCTAATGCCAATATCATCAACCTGATCAACGACCACAAGCCCGGCTTTATCCAGACAAGCTTTCATATCATCCGAGTGATACATTTTACTATTACCATTGGCTAAGCAAGTAAAGTACAACGAAGTGTTATGCAAACTAAACGCAGAGGCCTCGAAACGCTGACGATCCCAATAGGTTTCCAGGATAAACAATCTGCTCTCTTCGTTCATCGCCTCACGTGCCCGCTGTAACAAACTTACAATCTGCTCAGGTGAGAAGCAATCGAGAAACTGACTCATCCAAATAACATCCACTCCTTTCGGCAAGGCAGCGGTCTCATCAAGCAGGTTGGTTTGATGAAAACTAACCCGATCTGTCATACCCGCCGCTTCAACATTCTTTTTAGCCACATCCAGCTGCCCAGGAAGATCAACAATGGTTAGATGCACATTTTCATCATATTTAAGGCATTGCAGCGTCCACTTACCAGTATTGCCACCAACATCCATAACACTCTTCGGATTGTTTTTGAAAACAAGGGGAAGAACTTCAGGAAAAGCCACATCGGAATAAAAATGATCGAATTCAAACCAGCTCTTTTTTGCTTGGTCAGGCAGTGATGACAACGCTTCATAAATCGTATCCCACTCGCCAAACTCTTTTAAACCCGCTGGCTGAGCTGTTGTCACCGCCTCCTGCAGATCAAACATGCCTTTGTAACAAACATCATTCACAAAGTTCATATTAACCCGAGTTAATTCGTCCTTGAGCAGAAACCAGCCGGTTTTTGTAATCACGTATTTACTATCAATAGAATCACCAAGCAAGCGAACCAGCTCAGAACTCAGTCCAACCTCCAGCAAAACCTTGACCCCATACAGCGAGAGTTGCAATTTTTCGGCAATATCCTCGGCACTTATCCCTGCATCCTTGTGTTTTCTCACCAGCTCTAAAATACCCAGATCACGCAACGCTTTTGAGGCCTGAAACACCATCGGTGCGAAAGCTATCTTTTGTGCATCAAATTTCGCCTGCAGTGCACTTTTTTCCTCTGGGGCGTCATATTTGACCATTTTGTCAGCGATATTTTCATCCATCATGTTATGTCCAGATTTGTTAAACGGCTATAGAAAATAACTCTTCTACTTTTTTTCGACTAATACCAAATTGTGACAGGCTATAACAATGCTCACCATTTTGATGTTTCGCATTGTTTTTCAGCCAACGACTCATATTTCGTTCAAAGTTCAAATAATAATCCAGGCCAAAATAATCGTAGATAGCCTGTACGCTAGCGATGGGATCATGCGACAGGGAGTCGTAATCAATCATGAATATCTGCTTATTTTCACATTCAATGGCCGATATCCCCGTATTCATAGAAAGCTTTAATGCCTGCATTATCTCACGAGCCAAACTAATAGCATCAACATTTTTGAACACTGCTCGCCTTACCGACAAAATCAAGCTGATGTAGGAAGGCAGACAATCTTCGATATTACGCACCGTGTTAATAACACAGGCATCAGGGAAATGTTTTTGTAAAAGCGATACCGCTGAAAAGTGCGATGGTGACTTGAGCAACCAACGTCCACCCGGCTGTCTCCACTGCAGTATCTGCAACTGCCGCAACATAGAGCGGTAACGTTCGTCTACATTGTCTACTTCACGCCAATATTGCCACAGCTGATCCAGAGGGGCGAAATAGTTCAGGGAGTCACACACCAGGCTATTGCGTTTCAAAAAACTGCACTCTACCGGACTATCAACATCCATCCTCACCTTTACCGCCATATCCGGCATAAGTTGATGCATGGTGTTGGACCAGATCCGGGCATATTGTTTTTGCTCGGTAAGCCACTTTTTGTGGTCATCCAAGCTATTTGCTGGTCGCAATGACTGGGCCAAGGTCAAGCTTCTGTTCTGCTCATCCAGACTCATCAGATTTTGCAACAGGCTGGTACCACTGCGAGGCATACCGGCAATTATGAGCGGCGCATTAACACACTCCTGCGAAAGCTGAGGAATAGCGTCAAAGGCAGCATTAATTTCACAATGGTTCGCCAGGTTCTCAGCCAACTGGCGGAACAAAAACTTGCTTCCGGCACGCGTATAATCACGATTTTGTTTTAGTGCCTGACAAATAATCGCCAAACGAGATAATGCGTCTTGATCACAGCTACATGACAAAACCCCATCCCCAGCTAACAACATACTATTGGCATAGGACTGGATCAAATCAACGGAAAACAAACTGTGCATACCCATATTAGTGCGACACCTTTCCATTATTACTAGCTGAACCAGCAATGACCAACGGCGACAAAATAAACGCTACGGCTATACCGACCCAAAGTGTTAAGCCAAAGGAATGAATTACTGGTGTATCACTTAGTGCTAACAAGCCAAAAGACAAAATGGTGGTAATGGCTGAGAGCATAATCGCCAACATGGTTGTTCGATGGTGACTGCCTGCTTCAGCGAAAAACAACGTATAGTCGATACCAATACCCAGCACCAACAACAGCGCCAGGGTATTAAAAAGATTCAGCGGCACGGAAAATAACGCAGTGACGGCCATTGCGACAATTGCAGCGGTGAGTGGCGGCAACATGATTACAATCGCCTTTTTAACTTTGTAACGTATGACCAACAATACAAAAATTAACATATACGAAGCTAAGACAAGGTAGTTGGCTATAATACGATGACGTGATAACAAAGCAGAGATATTCTGCACCGTATCAATATACCGTACACCATTTAGTTTATCGGCGAGAATTGTTAAGGGTTCTGAGTATGTAACCCCGCTAAGAATAACAGTGGATACATAATACCCATCAAACTGGCCTAGCCATAGAAATCGAGTCGGTTCCAGAAACTGCAAATCTATTAAGTGATCAAAACGAAGAGGCGAACCTTTTTCAGAGCCAAACAAGTTCCGATATGCTTGAATCTGCTTTTCATCCAAACCAATAGAATCACCATAAACATTTAAATTAAGCCCGCTGAGTTCAACACTGTTCTTTAACAATAAATAATTCTGTTGCTGCAGCGCTAATGAAGGAATCTGCTGACTGATCGATTGGTAGGCTGTAATGACGCCCATTTCAATCTGCTGATTAAGCTCAGAGCGAAGCTCTTCCTCCATTTCCAACACTTGTTGAACTGATTTTGCTTTGACGATAAAAAACTGATTACCCCCAGCCTGCCGGGTTATCTCTCGTACCTTCTGATCCTGCGCCAAAAGCGCTGCAGGTGAACTCTGCAGAATGCGTATATCGTCATCAACAACCAAACTAGACAAACACACCATTAAGGAAACAAGTGCAACACCCACTACAAACAGGGTGCTTTTTTCTGCAGGCTGGTGTATCCACCAATTTACCAGGCTAAGTGATAGAGATTTCAGTTTAGAGGGTCTTGCTTTTGGTGCTTGGGACAACAAAGCAGGAAACCAGGCCAAAACTGTACAGAACGATGCCAACAGACCGACGCTGGAAAACAAGGCTATCTGCTGTAACCCGGGGAAATCCGCTGCGAATAAACTTAAATAACCAAGCAAACTGGTTACCAAGCCCAAACTAATTCCCGGCAAAATACGCGACAATCCCTCTTGGGCAATCCAACGCCCCTGATAATCATACTGCTCAGCAACAAAGTGAAAGGCATAATCGATGGATACACCAATCAAACTAGCGCCGAACACCAGGGTAAACAAGTGTATCTTTCCATAGAGGAGAAGGCACACAGTCGTCGCCGATATAACGCCGATAACAATGGGTATCAGACAGATCCATAAGGGTTTTAAAGAATGAAAAGCGAGCAGCATCAATACCACTATGCCTAACAAAGAACCAACACCAATGGTGGAAATCTGACGTTTGGCAGAACGCGCGCCGGCCGTTGCATGGTAGATCACACCAGTGGAGATCAGTTTTACCGAAGGAAAGTGCTCTTCAATAGCTTTTTCACCACGCTGGAAAAACTCACCATAGCGCTTCTGCACCTGTCCTGAAAAAGGGCTCTTCTCAATAAGGGCTGAGATCAATAAATAAGAATGCTCATCAACAGTTTTGACCAAAACCCCATCTTTTACTGCAAACCCACTGACTGATGCGCTGTGCATCTCATCGACTACATCGCCGAATATTAGCAAGGGATCTCTATCTATCAGCGAAACTAAAGGTGAAGAAATGGGGCTGTATAGCCGAGCCAAAGCACTATCTTCCAAAGCTTTGAAACCTTTATTTTTCAACGACTGTCGCTGTTTTTCACTCAGTAACATCTGCCGGTGAGAAAAATAAGTCTCAAACATCTGCTCCTGCAATTTTTGGTCAATACGATACGTCACCGATTGGAATAAATTGCTGTTTATCATCTCACGATATAAAAGATCAGCGGCGCCACGAGCCTTGCTGTAGTCCGTCGCGGAAATAATATAAACGGTTTTACCACCAAGATTTTCATTTAGTACTTGAATGGCTTTATCAACGACAGGGTCGCGTTCAGCGGCGGGCAATAGCTTTAGAATATTACTTTCAACATTGATCCCCTTGTAGGCCTGATAGGCAAACGATGCCACAACCAACAAGGTCAGCATTAACCAAACATAACGAAAACCGACAAACCTATCGTTCAAAATACTGCTGTTCCTGTTTGCTTAAGGGCCTGCTACCCGTATCAACGTCGACAAAACTTAGTTCGGTGTAGTCGCCGTTTACCTCATCAAGGAATATCGCATCGACATACGCCCCACCGGACAGTGTGATCTCTTTAAACACTTTGCTCAGTATCGACGGTTTCGGTTTCAACACAAGCGTCCATGCGCTTACATCGCCAGAAAACTGCAGATCGAACACTTTGGAAAGGCTATCCATATCGCCAGAGAAAAGTGACTTAAAAATCGTACCAAAACCATTTAGCATCGGCTGTTTTTTAGCTTCAGCAATGACGACCGTTTTACCGTCTCTTTTCTCAAAAACCGCATTATCAGTAACGATCACCGCAGAATACAGCGGCTTTTCAATTTGCCAATATAATCCGTCAACATCTGAGAACAGAAAGCGCCCACTGGATAACAGTGGACGTTTTAACACCTGGATCTTTTTTTCCTGCCTAAACTGACTTCTGACAATTTTATTATTTTTAAGCTGTTTGCTGACAGCCAGTAAATTCACATCCATAGCGTGAACATTCACCGGTTTTAATTCGACAACCTCTGCTGTCACATCGCGACTGTTCAGACTGACAAATACCAGCAAACATAAAACAAACTGGAGATACTTCACCGCTCGTTTCCCTGTTTCTAACCGTCTCATTTTTCAAGCCCTAATTTCTCGAATAAAATATCCGGAGAAACATAACACATCTCCTCATTACTCATATCCACAGCAACCTGGACAGTATGGCCTTTCGTTAGTTTTTGCCCGCTTTCCATATCGGTAATCAAGTAGTTCACTTTTAACCTGTTTTCATATTCAACCAGTTTCGCACTGACCTTAATCTTTTTGCCAAACGCGGCCGGTTTAATATATTTGATACGCAGATCAATCACTGGCCACGCATAGCCCGAGTCAGCCATTTTCTGATAGTTATAGTCTATCTTGTTGAACAACTCACAGCGGGCAATTTCAAAGTACTTGGCATAGTGCCCATGCCATGCAATCGCCATTAGATCAACATCATGGAACGGTATAGTTATGTTAATTTCAGCTTCTAGCATGATTGCACCAGCGCGGGGCCAAACCCTATTCGTAGAGTGACCAATGTTGTTTTTGAATCAGTTCTACCATATGCCTCAACTCACCTTCCAAGGGCCTATCTTCATCCAAAAAATCAAAAGCCTCGCAAACCTGTTCTTTAAACTGTCTAAGCCCTTGCGGGAGTGTTTCAGCTAACAACTCACCGCGCCGTTCACGAATTTCAAGACCTTGGCATACTGCCAATAATTCAGCTGCAGCAACCTGCTCGGTTAACTGTAAAATACGCAAACAGTCTCGTGCAGAGATAGTTCCCATACTCACTTTATCTTGATTGTGACATTCGGTAGACCGGGAGAACACGCTAGCAGGCATCGTTTGTTTCAGCGCTTCTGCCGTCCAGGCAGATACACCGATTTGCACAGCTTTAAAACCGTGGTTAATAACAGCGCGCTCACCACATGACCCGGAAAGATTTGCTGGTAAACCATGGTTAAATCGCGTATCCATCAACAACGCCATCTGCCTATCCATAAGATCTGCCAGATTTGCTACACAGTTTTTCA
>JAUXDF010000155.1 GCA_030618505.1 Spongiibacteraceae bacterium
TCCAGCCAGGGCAAAAAGACCATAATAACCACCGAGCTACCAAAGACCAGGAAACCCCAGAATTTTGCATCAAGACCAAACCAGGTTAGCGTGGTTGCACGTAACATCGCATAAAAAGGCGTGTAATACCAAACCGGCGCAATATGATCCGGTGTTTTCAAAGGGTTAGCCTGTTCAAAATTGGCATATTCGAGGAAATAACCACCACCCTCGGGGGCATAAAACAAAACACCGCAAAAAACGACTAGAAATATGATAATGCCGATAATGTCATGAACGGTGTAATAAGGATGAAAGGCAATGCCGTCCAGGGGAATGCCATCTGGGCCTTTGTTCTTTTTGATTTCAATACCATCGGGATTGTTTGAGCCCACTTCATGCAGCGCCAATACATGCAAGAGCACCAGAGCCAACAGAATGATGGGCACAGCAACCACATGCAAAGAAAAGAAGCGGTTGAGAGTAATGCCAGAAATCAGGTAATCACCACGTATCCACTGAACAATGTCCTCTCCAACAACGGGAATCGCACCAAACAGGGAGACGATAACCTGCGCGCCCCAATAGGACATCTGCCCCCAAGGTAATACATAACCCAGAAAGGCTTCAGCCATCAAGGCAAGGTAAATTAACATACCAAAAACCCACAGCAATTCGCGTGGCTTTTTATAGGAGCCGTATAACAAAGCTCGAAACATGTGCAAGTAAACAACCAGAAAAAAGGCTGATGCGCCGGTTGAATGCATATAACGAAGCAACCAGCCATATTCCACATCACGCATGATGTATTCAACAGAAGCAAAAGCACCTTCGGCGGTAGGTGTATACATCATTGTCAGCCAAACACCAGTCAATAATTGATTGACCAGCATAAAAAGGGACAAAACACCAAAGATGTACCAGATGTTAAAGTTCTTGGGCGCATAGTATTTACCCATATGGGTATCCCATGCACGCACAATAGGTAATCGCTCATCAACCCAATCACGCAACTCAATCAACTTACTCATTACGCTACCTCCGTATCAACGCCAATGACAATAACATTATCGCTTTCATAATTATGGGGAGGCACCAGCAGGTTGGTGGGCGCAGGCACGCCTTTAAAGACTCGACCGGAAAGGTCAAATTTAGAGCCGTGACAGGGGCAAAAGAATCCACCCAACCACTCCGGTCCCAAATCTGCAGGAGCCACGTCCGGGCGATGCTTGGGAGCACAACCAAGGTGAGTACATAAACCAACAAGTACCAGCAATTCAGGTTTGATCGAGCGAGTAAGGCCTTTTATATAGTCAGGCTGCTGCTTACGTTCGGAATCAGGATCAGTCAGGCTATCATCAAGCTTGGCAAGATTATCAACCTGCTCCTTGGTTCGACGCACCACGTACACGGGCTTTCCTCGCCACTCCACAACCATCATTGCGCCCGACTCCAGCTTGCTCACATCCGCCTTTACAGGCGCACCGGCAGCTTTTGCCTTGGCACTAGGATTCCAGGAAGCTAAAAAAGGTACAGCAACAAAGCCAGCCCCCACTGCCCCTACGGCAGCAGTAGCTGATGCGAAGAAGCGTCGCCGCCCCGTATTAACGCCGTCACCACTCATAATATTCCCCCAATTAAAACTAACGACAAAACAGCGACTTAACACGAAATAAGCCGCCTGCGCAGATGCTATGCGCTCAAAATGCGCCAAATAGTAAAGAAAATGCCCCGACCTTACAAGGAATAACCGTATCACGGGAGATATTTTTTCCTGACAAACGCCCAGGCTTCTCTTTCGGCAGCGATTAAAACAGACACAAAAAAGCGTCCAGATCAGAACGATCGTGGACGCTTTCCTAAATATCGAAAATTCTGATATTAAACATCCACCCGCAAGAAATACAGATAGATAAAAAATCTTAACGCTTGGAAAACTGCGGCTTCTTACGCGCTTTGCGTAGACCAACTTTCTTACGCTCAACTTCTCTGGCGTCACGGGTAACATAGCCGGCTTTGCGTAAAGCGCCACGCAAGGTCTCATCGTATTCCATCAAGGCACGAGTGATACCGTGGCGAATAGCGCCAGCCTGACCGAAGCCACCACCGCCACGCACCATAACATTGATATCGAATTTATCACTCATCTCAACCAGCTCAAGCGGCTGCTTAACGATCATTCGAGCCACTTCGCGACCAAAATACTGATCCAAAGGGCGCTTGTTGACAGTGATATTACCTGCACCGGACGTTAAATAAACGCGCGCTGAAGCAGTTTTACGACGACCTGTACCGTAATATTGCGTGGTTGACATAATTTATTTCCGTTAGATATTCAGTTCTTTTGGCTGCTGTGAAGCATGTGGATGATCACTGCCAGCATATACTTTCAATTTTTTGAACATTGCACGTCCCAGCGAATTTCTTGGCAACATTCCCTTAACCGCGGACTGTATTACTCGCTCTGGCGCCTTGTCAATCAACTTCTCAAAAGAGATAGATTTAAGGCCGCCGGGATAGCCCGTGTGGTGATGATAAATTTTACCAGTCGCCTTTTTACCCGTCACGTGGATCTTTTCAGCGTTAACAACAACGATATAATCACCGGTATCAACGTGCGGTGTATATTCAGGCTTATGCTTACCACGCAAACGATGGGCAAGTTCACTCGCCAGGCGACCCAAGGTCTTGCCAGCTGCATCAACTACAAACCATTCCTGCGCAACAGCATTAGGTTTAGCACTATAAGTCTTCATTTATTCCTGCCTCAAAAAAGCAATGGGCCGTTCAGAATTTAAGAGCGCGAATACTACACCAAGATCATCCGCTCTCGCAAGTTGTTTCGAGCATCTTTTGTCGGTGCGACAGTCACATAATATTACTCCCTCTTTCGAGGGCTTAAGGTCGGTGCTCTCTCGCCAAATAATCATGCGACTGCATCTCCAGCAGTCGGCTACGGGTGCGCTCAAACTCAAAGTCCAATCGACCACCCGCGTAAAGATGCTCCAAGTTCAGCTCTGCAGATAATACCAGCTTTACATTACGATCATAGAACTCATCAACCATATTTATAAACCGGCGCGCCTGATCATCCTTATCCAAACCTAGTCGCGGCACATTACTGACCAGAATAGCATGATAGATTCTCGACAGCTCTATATAGTCATTCTGACTACGCGGGCCATCGCACAATTCGCCAAAATCAAACCAGATTACATCATCAGCACAACAGCGTGATTGCAACATCCGCCCTTCAATCTCGACCTGCTGGTCAGCCACCCCAGGCTCAGGCGCCAGACTATCAAAACTGCGCTGCAGACTAACATCCGCCTGCGAATCGAGCGGACTGTGGTACAGCTCAGCCTGCTCTAGCACCCGCAGACGGTAGTCGACACCACCATCAACATTAACCACTTCAGTATGCTGATTAAGTAAAGCGATTGCCGGCAAAAAGCGCTGACGCTGCAAACCATCCTTATATAGCTGGTCAGGAATGATATTGGACGTCGCCACCAACGTAACTCCACAGACAAACAAGCGCTCAAACAGACTACCAAGAATCATCGCATCAGTAATATCTGAGACAAAAAACTCATCAAAACAGATCACCCGGGTTTCTGCCGCTATTTTATCAGCAATAATATCCAGGGGATTTTTCTGCCCAGTCAAAACCTTCAGGTCTCGATGAACTCGCTGCATAAAACGGTGGAAATGCACGCGCATCTTACGATCGAAGGGTAAGCTATCGAAAAAAAGATCCATCAAGTAGGTTTTTCCACGCCCCACTCCACCCCAGAAATACAAACCACGAACCGGCTCTCTCGGCTCAGCCTTTTTTAATTTCCCCAATAAACCCGCCAATTTACCACGCCTGCTGCGTCTTACTGGCACAGCCACCGAATACTCAGGCACTAGCAATCGCTGATAGAGACCTTCCAAATGACGAACCGCCATCTCCTGGGCCTGATCCCTGACAAAATCAGCCCGCAGCAGGTCTCGTTGATAATGTTCAAGCGGTGTCATCTAAATCACATCTCTTTTATTAAATCAGGTCGCCCACCAACAAAGAGAACACTTATCTCCAGCAGGTCAGCCAAAAAGGCTGCAACTTTACCTGCGCTCCGCAGAATTGGCAAATAAGGCAGCAATCAAGCCCTCTCAACGCACAATTTCTCTTTTCTATCCACTAACCCTACATCGATCGGCACAGTAGCGTTATACTTAGCTAAGGCTTATTATTGACTGCGGGTAGCGGAGCAGGCAGCCCAACAGACAAGACTCAGATATCAATAAACTGAATCCACATTTTCTTCTAAGGGGGTTCAGCAATAATAAAGGGGATTTTTTTGTGGATAGCGGTAATGTAATCTGGTTTGCAGGAACTTTAGGTTTTCTTGTCGGTGCGTTGGCTGGTGTGATAGCAACACTCTTACTGGCTCCCAGCCGACAAAAAAATCGTGACATGGAAAAACACCTGAGCGAAAAACAGAACGAGCTAAAAAATTACCAGCATGAAGTCACCGAGCATTTCACCCAGACTGCCGAGTTACTCGGCGACCTGGCAAAAGGTTACCGGGACGTTCATAACCACTTGGCCATGGGCGCCCAGGAACTCTGCAAAGAGAGTTTTGATAATAGCCCCATTTTGGCATCACTTCCCAGCTCGGACGATCCTGGCGGCGCCGGACAACAGCTGCCCACCCGACCACCTCTGGATTACGCCCCAAAATCGACCCCTTATGAGCAAGGCACACTGAACGAGGAGTACGGACTCGAGAAGGTAGCAAGCAGCGAACCAGAACCGGCATCACCGACACCCGACGCTATACTGGGCGACAACAAATAAATAAGCACTTAACTCCTGCCTCAAAAGCCAAAAAGAAGCTGCGGCCATAACATAGCAGCAGCTCCAATCCCTTGAGGCAACAGCACTTTCGACCCACGCTAGTCAACAATCATGTTAAGCGCTATCAGCGACCGATTACTCCTCTCACACTGGATTATCACAATCCACAAAACAATGTCGCACGCCTAAGCGCCTGACCAACTCCTCTCCTAAGGCCTGCACCCCATAGCGCTCGGTAGCATGATGGCCAGCGGCAAAATAATGAATGCCATTTTCACGGGCCACGTGCACTGTCTGCTCAGATATCTCACCACTAAGAAAGGCATCCACTTCCAACTCGACAGCCTGCTCGATATAGGATTGAGCCGCTCCGGTACACCAGGCCAGACGCTTAATGGCATGACCGCCGCCATCAATCCATTGAGGCCTGCGCCCCAGCACCCGCTCAATATGCGCCGAAAACTCGCCAGCACTGACTGGGACATCCAGACTACCCGCCAACACCAGATTACCCTCCTCCTGAACATCTACCCTTATTCCCAGCGTTTTAGCTAACTGAATATTATTCCCATACTCAGCGTGAGCATCCAAAGGAAGGTGATAAGCAACGAGGCTAATATTATTCTGCAGCAGTAAATTCAGACGCCGCCTCTTCATACCTTTAATGCAAGGATCCTCCCCCTTCCAAAAAAAACCATGATGAACCAACACAAGCTCGGCGCCCTCATCAACAGCCCGCTCCAATAGCGCCTGGGTAGCCGTAACACCTGAGACTATCGTGTTAATTTCACCGCCACCCTCAACCTGAAGACCATTTGGACAATAATCACTGAATTTTTGTGGCTGCAATATCTCATCACACTCACCTAGTAACCGCCTCAACGATGCAGCCATTATATTCTCCTGTTGCCCACTATATAGTGTACTTTGCTGATTATATTTGGCACGGTTTAATCACCGACCGAGCTCCATTATAATCACATCTTGCCCTTTTGAAATCGGACACAAAACTATGCACCCGTTTTTTAAGTTTCTCGCCTGGCCCATCGTCTTCGGTCTGCTTATCGCGCTGCTGTTTTTGCAGTTGCAGCCACAGCTTCGCCCCCACCACAAAGACCCAGAACAACACCAGCCAGCAAGCGATACTGAGCACCATAAAACCGGCAACCCATGGCAGGGACCGGTATCCTACTCGATGGCGGTAAAAAGAACAGCACCCGCTGTCGTTAACATCTACACCAGCAAAATAATCAAACAACAACCGCATCCATTTTTTGGCGACCCGGTATTCAGGCATTTTTTTAATCGCGATAACGCTCCCCAACAGGAGCGCATTCAACGCAGTCTGGGCTCGGGAGTAATCGTTAGCCCTGAGGGCTACCTGCTCACCAACCATCACGTCATTAAGGATGCCGACAAGATTCTGATCGCACTTTATGATGGCCGTGAAACCTTTGCGGATATCGTCGGCTCTGATCCCGACACTGATTTAGCAGTCTTAAAAATTGATCTACCTAACCTGCTCACGGCCCCCATCAACGAATCAGGAGTAATGGAGGTTGGTGACGTAGTGCTGGCTATCGGCAATCCCTTTGGCTTTGAGCAAAGTGTTAGCCAGGGTATTATCAGCGCTACCGGGCGTCACGGGCTTAATCTCAACACTTATGAAAATTTTATTCAAACCGATGCGGCTATTAACCCGGGGAATTCCGGTGGCGCGCTAATCAATGCCCACGGTGATCTAATTGGCATCAATAGCGCAGTTTGGTCAAAATCTGGCGGCTCACAAGGTATCGGCCTTGCCATTCCCATCGACACTGCCACGGCGGTAATGATGGAAATCATGCAACATGGCAGGGTTATTCGCGGCTGGCTCGGCATGGAAGGGCAGCAATTACTTACCAAGCAACCCTCATCCTCGCAGGCATCAGCCACCGGCATCATAGTAACTAACACCCACCCTTCCGGCCCCGCTGCTCAGGCAGGGGTATTACCGGGAGATCTTATTGTTGAGTTAAATGGGGAAAAGGTCGATAACGCTTACCGGATTATGCAGCGGGTGGCGCAGATACGGCCCGGCAAAAAAGTTCACGCTATTATAATCCGCGATGGCAAACGCCTGGCGGTGGATATTGCTGTCTGGGAGAGACCTAGTGCTAAGTAGGTTTTTCGCCTGCTTTGTGCCATGAGCCGCCATGAGGTAGGGTGCAGGGTACAAGCGACCCCCTCACCAAATTTAATAAAAAACGAAGCAGCATCCTGGACGGTGTAACCCCCACTTTAGAGTCAGAGCCTGTAGCCTTGATCAGTGTGCCCCGCGAAGCGTTTTGGGCATGAGGAACGAAATCAGGGAGCTTTACCCAACAAACCACCAGCGTGATTTGCACTAACGCTCGGAGGAAAAGATGGAATACGCAAGTTTGCGGCGGGTATTTTATACGAAAAACCCTGATTTCGTTCCTCAATCAAGGCTACGAAAAACAGCTCAAAAGGGGTATATATCAAGTGCGCTGTTATCACTTCAATTTTAGATTTATTGATTGGTGCGGGGGCCGCTTGTACCCTGTTTTAGGTGCGCCCTACCTCATGACGGCTTT
>JAUXDF010000081.1 GCA_030618505.1 Spongiibacteraceae bacterium
AAATCAAGTCCGGTCATGGCCAACGCAAATCTAGCTCCTAGGCCTTTTCAAGGCCTTTAAGTCGCAAGATTTGCGTTGGCCATGACCTCTTTGTTTAATTTCTGGATGGGCACTAATTAGTGATGTTGTTAAATGCTTATGGTAACTGGCTACAGCATGGAAACCCTGAAATTGACCAATAAAATAATTATAACTATTTATTTTCAAATACATGACTCTCTCTCCTTTGGTGAAGGTTATGGTCAATAAATCCAAAGGTAATCAAGGCTCGCCGGATAGCCAGTCAGTGTTGCTGGAGCAGGATCAACGTCACGCAAGCTTTGGCCGGGTTTTTAAACCGGGTTTGACGCGCACGTTGCTGCTGTGGTTTTTGTTACTCTCCCTGTTTCCTCTGTCTTTTGTAAGCTGGATTAGCTATGAGCAGAGCAAGGATACGCTACACAATGATGTCGTCCGTAATCTTGTTCAACGCACCGCCTTGCAAAGCCGATTTATTAAAAACTGGTTTGATTACCGCTTCGATGATCTGCAGGCTCAGGCTCAAAATACAGGCAATATTCGGTTTCTGAAATTATTGCGGCAGGGGCTTAAAAAAAGCGGCAAGAGTGCTGATGCTTTTGTTGGCAGTGACGACTGGGTCAAGATTACTCGTGCACATAAGGGCGACCTTATTAAGCAGCATGGCATTTATGATTACTACTATGATTTATTTCTGATTGATCTTGAAGGTAATATCCTCTTTAGTGTTATGGCGGAGGATGACCTTGGCACCAATCTTCAGACCGGGCCTTATAAAGATAGCCGATTTGCCAGTGCCGTTCAGCGCAGTCTTGAGAGTGGACAAGCGGTATTTTCAGACCTTGAAATTTATGCATCTAGCGAGAATGTGGTCGCCGGCTTTTTGATTAGCCCATTAGTTGATGAGAATGGCGACCAGCAGGGCTTTTTTGCTGTGCAGATCCAGGTTGACAGAATTAATGAGTTGATGGCTGATCAGACCGGAGTGGTTGTTTCGCAACAAAGTTATCTTATTGGCGAGGACTTGTTGCTGCGCAGCATTGTTCAGTCAAATACCGCTACCAAGATATTAACCACAAGAGTTGAGACCAAGCAGAGCCTTCTATGGTCTCGTCATGGAATACTAGGTTCTGTTGAGAATGAAGATCATCACGAAAGGGTAATAAGCTACTCTGGGCTGTCGGGAAATCGGGTTCTGGGTATTCATTTTGGGGTCACCATAGGTGATGTAAACTGGGCATTGATTGCCGAGGTTGATGAAGCCGAGTCGCTTGCACCTGCTCGAAACCTGGCGCGTTATACGATAATACTTCTTGCAGCAACGTTCGTCGTTATTCTGTTGTTGGCGGTGTCCATTGCTGATCGTATTGTCGACCCTATTCGACGATTGGTGAAAATCAGTCAATCGGTTGCGGCTGGGAAACTTAACCAGCAAGTTGTTATTCATTCTGATAACGAAATTGGCCAGTTAGCCGATTCCTTTAATACCATGTTGCGAGTAAAGCAGCGTTATGAAAGTAAATTAAATGAGAGCCATCGCCAGCTTCAAAAAGCGCTGGACGATGTCGGGGAACAAAGATTTGCCCTCGATCAACATGCCATTGTCGCGATTACCGATATTGAAGGAATGATTACCTTTGTTAATGGTAAATTTTCGGAAATAAGTGGTTATTCTTATCAGGAGTTGCTTGGGCAGAACCATCGACTGCTGAGTTCCGGCTTTCATTCTGATGATTTTTTTCGCGATATGTATCTTCATATTTCCAAGGGCAAGGTATGGCGCGGGGAGATTTGTAATAAAGCCAAAAATGGCACACTTTATTGGGTGGATACCACCATCGTTCCCTTCATGGGCGATAATGGTAAGCCCAAAAGTTATATTGCTATTCGCACTGATATCAGCGAGCGAAAAGTAGTGGAGTTAGAGAATCAGCGCAATCGTGAGGCAGCTGAGATCAAGCTGAAAATTGCCAAGGCTCTGTCGATGGATCTCCCGCTACCTGAACGCCTGGATAAAGCGCTTGCTGAAGTTCTCGGTATGAAGGAGCTGAAGTTACAAAACAAGGGTGGTGTTTTTCTGCTGGAGGAGGGGGCAAAGGAGTTGAGCATGTGCACCTTGCAAGGGGAGTTCTCAGAGCAGTTCATTTCAGATGAAAAAACCGTGGCTCTGGGTTGTTGTTTATGTGGGCGTGCTGCAGTTTCAGGGGAGATAATTGTTAGTGATAATTGCTTTACCGATCATCGTCATGAGAATAGCTGGTCGGATATGAAGTTGCATGGGCACTATATTGTGCCGCTTTTGAGTCGGTCTGCATCAAACAATGGTGAGCAAACACTGGGAGTGTTGTTTCTGTATACCGATGCTGATCCTTTGGCTGATAACGAACGACTCACTTTGTTACATGAGATAGGCGATCTTTTTTCTTCAGCAATTTTACAGTCTCGGGTATTACAATCGCAAGAGCGAGCCAGGCTGGACGCTGATCATGCCAGTCAAACCAAGAGTGATTTTTTGGCTAATATGAGTCATGAAATTCGCACCCCGATGAATGGTGTATTGGGGATGTTGAGTTTATTAGAAAATAGCCAGCTGAATAGTAAACAACAGCATCAGGTTCGACTGGCAAGCACCAGCGCGAAGTCTTTGTTGGCCTTGATCAATGATATTCTCGACTTTTCAAAAATTGAAGCGGGTAAACTGGATATAGAGGAGGTTGATTTTGATTTGCGCAGCCTGCTCGGTGATATGGCCGAAAGCATGGCATTACAGGCGCAGGAAAAGAAGCTGGAAATCATTTTGGACCTCTCCCAGGTGCAGCAGTCTCGCGTAAAAGGCGACCCCACACGCTTGCGGCAAATGCTCAACAATATTGTTGGTAATGCCATCAAGTTTACTGCGCAGGGTGAAGTGACGGTTCGTGCTGAGCTGGTAGAGGCCGGCGCAAAGGGGCTGTTACTGCGCGGCTCTGTCAGCGACACAGGAATAGGTATTCCGGAGGATAAACTAAAAGATTTATTTGACTCTTTTTCACAGGTCGATGCCTCGACTACTCGCAAATATGGTGGAACCGGGCTGGGCTTGGCAATTACCAAGCAACTTTGTGAGCTAATGGGTGGGAGCATCACGGTCACTAGCACGCAGGGAGCGGGCAGTCGCTTTGCATTTGTTATTGTTCTTCAGCCTAGCGAGCAATCCGAGATTGTTAAACCTGCCATAGATATACATGGTACGCGTATTTTGATTGTTGATGACAATGCCACTAACCTTGAAGTGCTACGAGAGCAGTTAAAGATCTGGGGGGCAGAGGTGAGCGAAGCGAAAGATGGGCCAACTGCATTGGCTATCATGGATCAGCAGGCATCAACACCTTTCCCTGTGGCAATCGTTGACATGCAAATGCCTGAAATGGATGGTGCAACGCTGGGCAAAGCCATTCGAGACGATCAGCGTTTTGATAAAACACGCTTGATAATGATGACCTCGATGGGCGAGCGTGGTGATGCTCAGTATTTTGCTGATTTGGGTTTCTCGGCCTATTTCCCTAAACCTACCACGACCTCAGATTTATTTGATGCGCTGGCGATTGTGATTGGCGGCGGAGAGGCTTTGTTGGCCGCATCCCCCTTGGTGACCCATCACTATTTACAAAGCCTGACTTCGCAAGAAAAAACGGCGGGCTTTCAGGCCGAGACTGCATTAGGTGCAAGGCACGTATCGGCACAAAAACCAGAGTTTTGTCGTTTGCTATTAGTTGAGGATAACTTGATTAATCAGCAGGTCGCCTTGGGCTTATTGGAAGAGTTTGGTTATAGTGCGGATATAGCACAGGATGGTTTCCAGGCAATAGCAATGTTGGAGCGCTGTGCCGATGAGGCACCGTATCAGCTGGTGTTGATGGACTGTCAATTACCGCTGCTGGACGGGTACGAAGCGACTGCGATGATACGAAAAGGGCAAGCGGGCCAGCACAATGCCAAAATACCTATCGTAGCGATGACGGCCCATGCGATGGAGGGGGACAGAGAAAAGTGTATTATTGCCGGAATGGATGACTATATTACCAAGCCTATAGACCCTGATATCTTTGAGGAAAAGCTTTCACAATGGCTCGGAGTTGTAGTGAGCGAACGCAAGTCTGGCGGAAGCACTCAAGTAGCAAGGGGGAGTGAACAATACGATTGCGTGAGTATTCCCATACTGGAGCAGGAGGCAAACAATGCAGTTAATACGGGCGAGGATCTTGTGTGGGACATGGATTCTGCATTAAAGCGTGTTCGCGGTAAGGAAAAGTTTTTGACAAAGCTTATTGGCATGTTTCTGGATGATATGCCCGGGCGGGTGAAATCCCTGCAGCAGGCGATAGAGCAGGGGGATACCGATAAGGCGCGTGAAGTCGCTCATGCGATAAAGGGTGTAGTGGGAAACCTAAGCGGTATTCGTCTGCAGAAAATTGCCGCGCAGCTTGAGAATAGTGGTAGAGAAAAAGATAGCGGGGAGCTGGAACGTTTGTGGCCTGTATTTGAAAAACAATTTCAGCTTTTATTCGAAGAGTTAGAGAAATTCCAAATATAGAGAGGGAGATTATTCAGTGGATAACAGGACAAGTGTATTGTTAGTTGATGATGTTTCATTCAATGTTCAGATGCTGGCTGAGCTCTTAAAGGACGACTATCAAATATTGGAAGCGAGCAGTGGTAAGGCTTGTCTGGAACTATTGGAAAAAAATCGTTCGGTGGATTTGATTCTCCTGGATGTAGAAATGCCAGAAATGGATGGTTATGAGGTATGTCGTTGTCTGCAGCGGGAGGAAAAGACAAGAAATATCCCGGTAATTTTTGTTACTGCGAGAGATAATGAAGAAGATGAGGAAAAGGGGCTCAAGCTTGGTGCGGTTGATTATATCCGTAAACCCTTTTCACCCGCTATTGTAGAGGCGCGGGTCAAAACCCAGATTACTCTCAAGCAACAGTGTGATCAACTGCAGCGCCTGGCTATGCATGATCAGTTGACCGGGCTTTATAATCGGCACTATTTGATAGATACCGCCGCGAGAAAAATTGCCAGAGCACTTCGGCACAAACAAGGTTTAAGCTTGATTATTATTGATATCGATCACTTCAAGCTTATTAATGATCAGTACGGCCACTGTGGTGGTGATGCGGTTTTACGTGACATCGCTGCGACTTTACTGGAATTGAGCCGAACTGAGGATATTGTTTCTCGTGTCGGGGGAGAGGAGTTTGTCATTCTATTGGAGCATTGCGATATAAAGTCCGCAGAGAATAAAGCTGAATTAATGCGCGAGGCTATTGAGTTGCGAAAACCTCAAGGTATTAGTGTGACCGCCAGTTTTGGAGTGACTGAGCTCTCCGTTAATGGCGAAGGATTTATCAAGTTTCTGGATCGTAGTGATTCTGCGCTTTATCAAGCAAAAAACAAAGGCCGCAACCGAGTGGAAATAATAGAGGTTAACGAGTAGAGAGTAAGCAATAGCGTAACTTATTTGGAAAGGAGAGGTGATGGAACAGCGAGCAAAAATTAATGGGTAGCGGATTTTAAGCTAAGTGCAGCACCGCAATTTTCAGTGGCGGCCTGTTGTCATGGGAGGGAAAATCGTCCTCCGGTTTTAAGCGTTCTAACTGTTTGATCGGTCTGCCCGCTTTTTCAGCGCAGCGCTTGATGATGTCTAGCCAGTCATCAACATCAATTTTTGAGACATTATTGGTGCAGAGAATTCGTCCGTTTTCTTTGCTGGCTAGTAAGCAGGGTTTCAGTAGGCTTGGATAATCACGAATCAGATCAACGGTGCCGAAGGGGCTTTTTGCCCAGCGTGGAGGATCGAGCACGACGATATCAAATTGTTGTTTTGGCAGTCGTTGGTAGGGGGGTGGTTTGTTTCGGGTTTTAATCGGCAGTCCGGCCAACTGTCTTATTGCCGGGAAAAAATCACTTTTGATAAAAGTAATATTGTCGTCCAGGTTGTTCAGTTTTTGATTTTCTTTGCCGTAATCAAGAGCGGCGGTGGCAAAATCAATATTAGTTACTTGTTTTGCTCCACCAATAGCTGCCGCAATGCCGATACCACAGGTGTAAGAAAAGGTATTAAGTACACTGAGGTTTTTCACATTTGCCTTGATCCATCGACGGGCAACACGGAAGTCGAGAAAGAGCAGAGGATCAGAACCTTGGTGTCGCGCCTGAATGCGATAATGAATGCCCAGCTCGCTGCAAGTAGTGGGTGTGGCTGCGAGCATTGCCGATGCTTTATCCAGTGAGTTACTGTAGCGAGAGTTTTTACCAGAGCGGTCGTTATAGATAATATCCGCCTCAAAACCTAGCTGTTTGATCAGTTGTGCTTTGATTTCGGTGATTTGCTCGTCAAGCAGCCCCTGATGAAAGCTCTGTATCAACACTTGCTGCCCATAGCGGTCAATCGTTAAACCAGCAGAGCCCTCACTGACGCCGTGGAACAGGCGGTAGCAGTCAGTGCCTTCTTGATGAAGTTGCTTGATTAGCGCGCTTCTGCGTTGATAGGCGCTATCAATTTGATTGCTAAGTGAAGTCAAAAGAATATCCAGATGATGAGTTTACCGACACATTTTAACCTTTCCTTTTGTCCTTTGTTATAAACTTGGCATAATCTCTTTATTCATAGTTATTTTGGCGTCTATAAAACGCTCAAGGAGTAAACCCGAATGCGGGCGATAGCAATTAAACAGTTATTAGCGGGCAAGATAGCAAGCGGAGAGCAGGTTACCGTTAAAGGCTGGGTGCGGAGTCGACGCGACTCCAAGGCAGGGATTTCTTTTGTGAATATCCATGATGGCTCCTGTTTTGACGGCATTCAGGCGGTGGTTCCCAGTGAGCTGGAAAACTATCAAAGCGATGTGCTGCAGCTTACTGCCGGGTGTTCCGCCTCGATTAGCGGTGTATTGGTCGAATCAGAGGGCAAAGGGCAATCTCTGGAGATCCAGGCGGAAACTGTTGAGTTGCTGGGTTTGGTGGATGATCCAGAGACTTATCCGATCGCCAAAAAACGCCATACCTTCGAGTACCTGCGCACCGTTGCGCATCTGCGGCCGCGCACCAATACCTTTGGTGCCATCAGTCGGGTACGCACCACACTGTCCCATGCGATTCATAGCTATTTTTATGATCAGGGCTTTCAATGGGTGAATACACCGATTATTACCGCGAGCGATTGTGAGGGGGCAGGGGAGATGTTCCGCGTTAGTAACCTTGATCTCGCCAATTTACCGATGACAGCTAATGGCAAGGTGAATTTCGAAGAGGATTTTTTCGGCGCTGAGAGCTTTTTGACGGTCTCGGGCCAATTAAATGCCGAGGCGTATTGTTTGGCGATGTCGAAGGTCTATACCTTTGGCCCGACCTTTCGTGCTGAAAATTCCAACACTACAAGACATCTGTCCGAGTTCTGGATGGTTGAGCCGGAAATCGCCTTTGCTAATCTGCAGGACGATGCGGATCTGGCTGAGGATTTCCTTAAGTTTATTTGTAAAGCGGTGCTGAATGACTGCGGCGATGATATGGCATTTTTTGCCCAGCGGATTGATAAAGAGGCTATCACTCGATTGGAATCGCTGGTTAATGCTGATTTTGAGCGGCTTGAATATAGTGAGGCCATCAATATTTTACAGAATTGTGGCGAGTCCTTTGAGTATCCGGTGACCTGGGGTATGGATCTTCAATCTGAACATGAGCGTTTTCTGGCGGAAAAACATGTTGGCCGTCCCTTGTTTGTGATGAATTACCCCAAGGAAATCAAAGCGTTTTATATGCGCCTTAACGATGATGAAAAAACCGTCGCTGCCATGGATCTGTTAGCGCCGGGTATTGGTGAGATTATTGGCGGCAGTCAGCGTGAGGAGCGCTTATCGGTTCTTGATGAACGCATGGCTGCAGCGGGTGTGGGGGATGAGTTATATTGGTACCGCGACCTTCGTCGTTACGGCACCGTTCCCCATGCGGGATTTGGACTGGGTTTTGAGCGCTTGATTAACTATATCACCGGTATGGATAATATTCGTGATGTTATCCCCTTTCCTCGAGTACCCAAGGGCGCTGCTTTTTAGGACGCTGAAATGGCTAGTGAAGATGAACAAAAGCTCTTTCTTGAGGAGATGGCGGATGTAACTCCGGCGCCAAAGACCGATCGAGTTGACCTTAAGGCTAGCAAGGAGGTGACTCCGGGTGAGCTGGAGCGTCGCCAGGCCGCCACCGCCGAGTGTGCTAAGGACGGTAATAACCTCAGTACTGAGTATATCGAGATGCTTGACCCCTTCGCTGTTTTGGCCTTCAGGCGAGATGGGGTGCAAAACGGCGTTTTTCGCAAACTCAAACAAGGGCGCTATCGCTTTGATGCTTGTCTTGATCTACATAAGAAGGGCGTTGATCAGGCGCGAAGGGAGGTCTATGAATTTATTAAAGAAGCCAGTAAATATGATTTACGTACGGTGATGATTTTGCACGGCAAGGGTGATCGCAATATAGAGCAGCCTGCGCTGTTGAAGAGCTTTACGGCAAAATGGTTAACCGAGATTCCTGAGGTGTTGGCTTATCATAGTGCTCAGCAGCGTGATGGTGGTGTCGGTGCGGTTTATATTTTGTTGAGAAAAAGTGACAAGCTCAAAGGAGAGAATCGCGAGCGTTATAGTGCTCGCTCTTGACTCTACAATAAAAGCGCCTGATGGGAAGCTCATATGTCTAATGTAATCGCGTTTAAAAAACCGAAAAAAGCGCGTAAAAGCAACACGATGTGTCAACAGGGCCATCATAAGTGGGACATTGTTCAGGAAAAACAGTTTGACGTTAAGCAGGGCAAACTGGTGACATTGTACCAATGCCGGTACTGTAAAAAGAGGAAAACACTCCTTCAATAAAGCCCTTGATATTCCCTATTTGAATAGCTTTACTTGATTTTTCATATAATAGTTATATTAATAAAAACAATATGTTATATGCTTCACAATACCTCTGCACGATACTTGTCGTGCGTTTTATAACCAGCTATTATTGATGCAGAAATTCTTATATTTAATTTAATAATTTGTAACTGTTCTGCTTTCCAGTGGTGGGGTGTTTGTACCTTATTTACTTTTGGTGAGAGTCGGCGAGGAGAGTAGTTACATGAATTATGGGTCAATAACGATGTACAGCAAAATGGGCGAATCGCAGTATCGCTTGGGGTCTTTGCTTTTGTCAAAGGGAGTGCTTTCCAGCGCGCAGCTAGACGAAGCGGTAGAATTACAAAAAAGCAATAAGGGTTTACGCTTGGGCGAGATCCTGATGGATAAAGGTTATTTGACTGAGCGACAGCTGAGCAAGGCGCTTAGTCATCAAAGTTGGCTTAGAAAAGCGGCTTATGTTGTTGCTTTCAGTATTGCGCCTCTTCAAATGGCCGCGGCCAAAGATATTACCGATCAAGAGATTTTACTCCCCAGCTGGGATAGCGAGTTCGCTGTTGAAAACTCCGGTTTTTCATCCGGTTTACCTAGTAGCGATGATCTGGCCGATGAAGCTATGCCTATCTATGTATCTCTCGATGAAATACGTGATGCGTATATGTTTGTAACCGGAAGAGCGGATGAAACGCCTGCTCAGAGTCAGCTTGGTTGGGTAGCACCGGAAATGAGCTCATTTCGCTACAATGTCGACTTGTTTACCAGTGGTGGTATGCGCTTTAATCTTAGATATAGATTTTGAGCGATGCTACTTCCGTTATAGATTCCTCAATATATGCCTCGCTCTTAGGGGCTGTTTTTAGTCTCCTCCCCGATTCAGTCTATTAATAGCAAACGTAACTGTTCTGCGTAATGAAATAAACTCTCTGCCCCCACCATTGTCGTCATCCCCGAAGTGTTTTGTCGGGGATCCAGAGTCTTGCAAACAGGATTCCGGCTAAAAGACTGCCGGAATGACGAGCTTTGTGTCTTTGCTGAATTATTACAATTTTTGATTATTATTAAATATGTACAGCAGGCCATC
>JAUXDF010000220.1 GCA_030618505.1 Spongiibacteraceae bacterium
ATTAACTAGTGCCCGTCCAGAAACTGGTAGCTTTCGAAAATTAAGTCCGGTCATAGCCAACGCAAATCTAGCTCCTAGGCCTTTTCAAGGCCTTTAAGTCGCAAGATTTGCATTGGCCATGACCTCTTTGTTTGATTTCTGGATGGGCACTAACTATATGAGGTGGCCACATAAATTGGCGGTGGCCTCAAACTCGACAGGTTGCCACTGGCACTGAAAAGCGATTAACAGATTCACGATAACGGCCTGCTCCCCTATCGCTGACTGCCCAGTGAAAATAACCTACTCGAAAAATACAGCTTTGTGGTCAGAGTTGTCAGATTAGATATAACCCTATCAATATATTATTCAGGTTAAATCGCAGTAATTATCCTGTCTGCTGTTCCGTTAATTTGCCCAGCTTAGGCCATTTTGCGGCGACCCTGGTTTTAAACCTTTCTCCCATCAGATAAAGAATCGGCACCAGCAGTAGCGTGACGGAGGTTGCCAGTAATACACCGAAGGCCAGAGAAATAACCATCGGGATCAGAAACTGTGCCTGCAAACTGGTTTCTGACATGATCGGTACCAGTCCAATAAAGGTGGTTAGTGAGGTGAGGATAATTGGGCGAAAACGATCCTTGCCCGCCTGAAGTAGAGCGCTGATAATTTCCTGGCCCTGATCACGCAGCTGGTTAATACGGTCAATTAATACCAGGTTGTCATTTACCACTACACCGGCGCAGGCGAGTATGCCCAGTAGTGAAAAAATACTGATCTCACGTCCCATGATTAGGTGGCCGGCGACGGCGCCCATAAAACCAAAGGGCACGGCGGTAAGAATAATAACCGGTTGCCAATAGGAGCGAAAAGCAATAGCAAACAGTGCATAAATCACAATCAGTGCCTGGGCGATGCCAATAAACAAGGCATCCATAAATTCGTTTTTTTCGCGCTGCTCACCTTCTAGCTGTAGTTGCAGGCCAGGGTATTTTTGCTGCCAAACGGGTAGTTGATTGTTAATGATTTCATTGACCAGGGCGACGGTATCGGTGCTTCCTCTTTGTACCTCGGCACTGACATTAATTGTACGCTGTCGATCGGTGCGATCAATTTTGCTGTAGCTGGGCACATAACGTACCTCGGCTACGGTATCAAAAGGCACTTCTTCGCCACCCGGGCTGCGTATGCGCATATAATGTAGGTGATCGAGTGATTCACGCTCGGCTTTGGGATAGCGCACCATCACTTTGACATCTTCTTTTCCCCTGGGAATGCGCTGGGCCTCGGCGCCGTAAAAACCTTGGCGAACCTGTCTGGCCAGATCAGCAAGGGTGATATCGAGAGTCTCCGCCAAAGGTTTTAAATCCAGTTCAATTTCAGGGCGGGGGCTTTGCATGGAATCACTGATATCGTAAATGCCGGGATAGCGTTTAAGTAGAGCCTGTAGTTCATTGCTGACCGTCAGTAAGGCATTGTTGTCGGGGCTTGAGAGCACGAACTGCAGGGCTTTTCCCTGGCGATTAATAGTGTAGGAGAGAATGAAATCATCAACATTTGGTAACTCTCCGATCAGCTCGCGCCATTCTTTACTCATTTCCTGGGCAGAAATTTCTGAGCGCCGATCACGGTTTAATTCTACCCAGGTGGTTACTTTGTTCTCTTCTGCCCGAATCTGAATGTTGCTGATATAGGATGTGCTTTGTTGTGAATTGTCATTGCTAAAGCGGTGGTTCTTTTGTAGTTCCAGGGCGGAAATTTCTAATTTTTCAAGCATCTTTTGGCTATCAGAAAATGGTCCGCCTTCAGGCAGGGTAATGCGAGCAACCAGAAAGTCTGAGGTGACATTGGGCATAAAACTAAAGCGTAACCAGCCGCCGGTAAAAACGGCTATGGAGATCAGTAGCAGGCAGAAAAAAACGGCCATGGTTAGCCAGTGCCAGCTTAGGCATTTGGCGAGTAGGGGTTGGTATAAATTACTGGCGGTAAAAGTCATGCCTTCTGAAAAAAACAAGCGGGCTTTTTCCAGTTGACCTTTTAGCCCGGTGGGGTTTTTGGGCAGCGGTGGCATATGGGAAAGATGCGAGGGCAAAATAAATAGCGATTCGATCAGCGAAAAGGCCAGTGTTAATAACACCACTATCGGTATCGCCATCGCTGCATGGGCACTGTCACCGGGCAGATAGAACATCGGTACAAAAACAATCATGGTGCTAATTACGGCAAACAGGATGGGTTTTGATACCTGTTGGGTTCCCTTGCTGGCCCCTTGTTTGCCGCTGATTCCTGCTTGTTGTTCGGCGAAAATACTTTCACTGACGATAATCGCATCATCAACGACAATGCCGAGAATCAATAAAAAGGCGAACAGGGAAATCATATTGAGGCTAGTGGGTGTTAAGGGTAAAAGCCACAGAGCACCCAGGAAGGAGACACCAATGCCAAGGCAAACCCACAGAGCCAAGAGCGGTCGAAGAAATAACATCAAGACAATAAAGACCAGCACTAGACCGCCAACACCATTTTTAAGCAGTGTTTCAATACGTCCTTTGAAGGGGTAGGAGGAGTCGCGCCACATGGTCAGAGCTAAACCATCTGGAAGGTGCTGATGGCTTTCGCTGACATACTGCCGAACGGCTTGGCTGGTCTTGAGCACATCCGGGTGGCCGCTGACTTTTACGTTTAAAAAAATGGCAGGTTTGCCATTAAAGCGGGCGATGGAGTTTTCCTCGGCAAAGCCATCATTAATGCTGGCGACATCACCAAGGACAATGCGGGTGCCATCGACTTTTCTCAATAAAATAATATTTTCAAAGTCAGTAGCCGAATAGGCCTGGCCTCTTGTTTGTAGTTGAATATCGCCAATGTTAGCGCGAATGCTGCCGGCGGGCAGGTTCAGGGAAGAGCTGCGTATGGCTTCTACGATCTGTTGAAAGTTAAGTCCATAGCGGCGCAGGTTGTATTCCGAGACTTCAATAGAAACTTCATAGGGGCGGGTGCCATGAAGCTCAACCAGTGATACATGGGAGAGTGCAGAGAGTTCATCGCGGATTTTTTCGCCATAGCGTTTTAGGGTGGTTTCTGCTTGATCGCCGCTCAAGGCCAGACTGATCATATGGTGACGCCACAGCAGTTCGTTAATGATGGGACGTTCGACTTCAGCGGGCAGGGTGCTTAGTGCATCAACGCGGCTTTTAATCTCGTTTAGCAAGCGCTGGCTATCGTAACCGGTAGCGACTTCGACGGTGACAATGCCTGCACCCAAACGTGCTTTAGAGATAATCTTATCAATGCCATCAAGGTCATGGATGGCCTCTTCGATACGGATGCAGATCTGCTCTTCAACTTCCTTGGGGCCTGCGCCGGGATAAGGCACCGCGATTTGGATAATGTTAGAGGGCGTCGCGGGGAAGAACTCTTTATCAAGATTGGGGATGCTAGTGAGGCCACCAATAATAACTAACAGCATTAATAGGTTGGCGGCGATGGGGTTTTTGACAAACCAGCTGATAATGCCGTTCATGGTGTGCTGCTCAAGGTATTTTTACCTAAGGTGTTTTCTGTGCTTAGGGAGCCTTCAGTGGGAGGGGTTTGTTGGGGTGTCAGTAGCTGTGGACTCACCAGCATGCCCTCAACGGCCATTGGCAGATTAGAGATAACAATACGTTCTCCGGCCTGAAAGTTAGCACCGTTTAATAGCACAATCTGGCTGTCTGATTGCAAAATTTCCACGGCACGAAATTTAAGTCGATTATTGTCATCCAGTATCAGTATCTTCTGATCTACCTGCAGTGCCAGACGCGGCAGCTCGATAACGTTATCCAGCCACAAGCCTTCAATCTCGGCTTCGACAAACATGCCAATCTCCAAAGCGCTTTGGCGGCTGTTGTCTGATGTTGTGTTCTGAAAGGGCTTTTCTACTTCGATAATGGCGTAGACAACACGGCTGTTGATATCAATACTGGCTTCGGTGCGTACCAGGCGTCCCTGCCACTGATGCTTTTTACCTGCATAGTAGGCGCTTAGCAAAGCCTTGGGTGCCTGCTCGCGCTTGGTTTGTGCGCCTGGCATATCGATCAGTGCCAGCTGTTTGTCCGTTAAAGGGATGCGCACCTCAACACTGTCAGTGGAATAGAGTTTTGCGATTGGGGTGCCGGGTATGACATATTGCCCTTCGTCGACATACTTGTTGCGGATGCGGCTGTTAAAAGGTGCTTTGATTTCTGTGCGGCGAAGATTCAGCTCCGCTTCGCTGCGATCGGCTTTGGCGGCGAGAAATTGTGCTTTGGCACTGGCAAGTTGAGGTTTGCGTAAAAACAGCGCGTTGGCGTCTTTTTGACCAAGGTCTCGCCACTCTTTGTTCGCCTGTGCAGCGCGAGCACGTTCGGTGGCCAGTAGTTGTTCGGCTTCGGCAATTCTGGCTTCGGTGCGAATCAGCGCAAAACGATAATCGGCATCTTCAATTTTCAATAGTGTACTGCCCTTGGTAAAAAAAGCACCGCTGGCAAAACGCAGGTCACTATGCTCAATAATACCGGCGACCTGAGAGACAATATCAATCTCGCGCCGTGGCTGTACTGTTCCCTGGGTTTTTACCCGCAAGCGTATTTTTTTGGCGGCGCTGTGTAATACATCGACTAGCGGGGCGGGTGGCGTGGAGACTGCTTTGGGTTGAGGTTTTGCCTTGCCGCTGGCGAGAAACAGGGATAATGAGATGCCGGCGGCCAGGACGATTACTGCGATGACAAGCTTTTTCATTCTGCCTCTATAATGCGTGTTTACTGCTTGTTGGGATGAGTACCGGTTTACTGCTGGCTGCTATGGTAGCAAAAAGGATCTGAAAGCCATAGCCGTGAACGGTAGCACTACAAGGTATTATTAAACTATAGCACTAAGGCATGGTGCCGAGGCATGGCGCTATTGTATAGCATTACGATGGCGCTAGAGTGACATGACCGCATGGCCCGAAAAAGCCCTAGAAACTCCTCGCACCGATAAATTCAATCACGCATAATGCCCACAGTTTTAAGCGCGTGAATACTCACGTTAACATCCCAATATTTGTACCTTGCTGGATACCAGACACACTTTGCCGAAAGGTGCTTTGTGTCTTTAAACCCCTATATCCTGCAATGGGCCTGACCAATGAAGCCGTTATATGAATAGTATCGATCAGCGTATTGCCGAGGAATTAAATGTCAACGTTCAGCAGGTGTCAGCCGCCGTTGCGCTGTTGGATGAGGGGTCGACGGTGCCTTTTATCTCCCGTTATCGAAAGGAGGTGACCGGAGGCCTGGATGATACCCAGATGCGTAACCTGGAGGAGCGACTGCGTTATTTGCGCGAGCTCGAGGAGCGTCGCAGTGCCATTCTTAAAAGCATTGATGAGCAGGGTAAATTAAGCGCTGAGCTTGAGCAGTCAATAAACGCGGCGGAGAGTAAAAACCGCCTGGAAGATCTTTACCTGCCCTATAAGCGAAAACGTCGTACCAAAGCACAAATCGCCCGTGAAGCGGGTTTGGAGCCGCTGGCTTTGCGGCTGTTTGAGGATCCGGCGCAAAACCCGGAAGAACAGGCCGCCGCTTTTATTGATGCGGATAAGGGCATTGCCGATGTTAAGGCCGCACTTGATGGCGCCAAGCAGATCCTGATGGAAAAATTCAGCGAAGATGCCGAGTTACTGGGTAAATTACGTGATTTTCTTTTTAATGAGGGGGTTTTGAGCGCCCGTGTTGCCATTGGTAAGGAGCAGGAAGGGGTCAAATTCCAGGATTATTTTGAACACGATGAGCCCTTTAACAAGGTGCCTTCTCACCGAGCGCTGGCCATGTTTCGCGGGCGTAATGAGGGAATGCTCAATGTTGCTATTGTGGTCGGTGA
>JAUXDF010000209.1 GCA_030618505.1 Spongiibacteraceae bacterium
GCCGTTGCCCAGGCAGCACTGGACTATATCAAGCCAAAGCTGGCCAGCGACACCATCGTCGGTATTGGTACCGGCTCCACTGCCAATTTTTTTATTGATCTGCTAGCCGAACATAAAGCTTTGTTTGATGGTACGGTGGCTAGCTCTGAGGCTTCCGCAGAGCGCCTTAAACAACATGGCATTCCCGTCTTTGAACTCAATGAGGTCAAAGGAATTGAAGTCTATATTGATGGTGCCGATGAAACCAACCCTCAGCTGGAGCTGATCAAAGGGGGCGGTGCTGCCCTGACCCGGGAAAAAATCGTTGCCGCCACCGCCAGAGAGTTTATCTGCATTGCCGATGACTCCAAATGGGTCGAACAGCTCGGCAATTTCCCACTGCCGGTAGAGGTCATTCCTATGGCTCGCGGACATGTGGCAAGACAACTGGTCAAACTCGGTGGTGATCCGGTATATCGCGAAGGCGTGCTTACCGATAACGGTAATATCATTCTGGATGTTTTTAACTTTGCTATCGTCAAACCCAAAGAGATTGAGGCGGCGATTAATAACATTGTCGGTGTAGTCACCAACGGAATTTTTGCTGAACGTGCGGCGGATATTTTACTGCTGGCGACACAAGAGGGGATTAAAACAATTAAGGCGTAGTATCCGCGAGGGATTATTGGCGTGGGGCCCAACACAGAGCAGTCGAAACGTTCGCACTGCTCGACCTAAACGCCAAGCTGAGAAGACTTACAAATGCCGCATGAGACAGACAATAACACTACTGCTCTGCATACTCATGCTGGAGCACTCGCTTCAACTCCAACACCAATTCCATTTTCTTAAACGGTTTGGCAACAAATACTCAAGCCAAGGCCGGTGCCACTGCCCGCTCTCCAATAATGCTTGTTGATCAATACTGTTCTGGCTTTTGAAAATCTCTTGCTCATCTTTCAAATGATTCAGGCACAACTCCACGTCGATTCGTTCGGGAATAATTATTCCATAATCAGTTAGTTGGGGGCCCTGTTAGCGGTGACGGCTCTGGGGCCTGCAAAGGGTTTCTTGGCATAGTCCACCCACTCCTGCTTATGTACAGATTTCAGTTGCTCAACAAAGGTTTTTCATTTTTTTAGCTCGGCTTGCGAGCCAAAGAAGTGCAGTTCATCGTTGCTGTGGCTTGATCAGGTAAGCGGGTAAAGAGCAGCGTGAAGTTTTTGAACGCTCGGATGTATTGGCTGCGTCTTCTTCGCCCGTTGGCGTAACTCGCTGATGGCTTTGCCGGAGTTGGGGTTATCAGAGCTATACAATTTCTAAAGCGAGTCAAAGCATGCTGGTCATGCACGCCGTCTTCATTCTGATTGCAGGAAATGAGGTCGAATTCAAATACCCTCTACGCTAGATGGTTTTTCTCTTGACCCAATTGTAGAGAGTATCCGTATATTCTGATGTTTGGGTCTAACTTCTTGATATACTCACCCCCCCCATTGCCTTTATGTAACCCTTTCTCATGAATACAAAAAATCAACATAGACTGAAAAGGTCAAATAAATCAAAGGGCTTACATCCTCGTAATGTGCACCGTGATGCTTATGATTTTGACGCGCTAATAAAGAGCTGCCCCGAATTAGCACCAGCGCTAAGAAAAAACACCCGTGGTGAGCCGTCGATCGATTTTTCCAAGCCGGCGTCGGTTAAGTTGCTAAATCAGTCCTTATTGAAACACTACTATCAGGTAGGGTTCTGGGATTTTCCTGCTGATTATCTTTGTCCGCCCATTCCTGGTCGAGTTGACTATTTACACTATGTCGCTGATCTGCTGTCTGAATCTGGCGGCGATATAAAGGCTAGCGCTCAGAGTAAAGCTAAGGACAGGGAAGCGCCCAGAGGCAAGAGGATCAATGTACTGGATATCGGTATGGGAGCTAACTGCATATACCCCATCGTGGGTGCTCGCGCCTATGGTTGGCATTTTGTTGGTGCTGATATTGACCCTGTCTCAGTGAAATTGGCTAATATGATAGCGGATACGAATCCAGCGCTGAAAGGGCATATACGTTGTCGCCTGCAGAAAGATAGCAAACATATCTTTAAGGGTGTTATTCGTGATGACGAGCTGTTTGATGTAACACTGTGTAATCCACCTTTTCATGAGTCCTTGGCTGAGGCTACTGCGGGTACTGAGCGCAAGCTCAAAAACCTTGGGGCTAATGCGGCGAAGAAAGGAGGCAATACGGGCTTTTATGTAAAGAGCGCAGGTTCAGGCAAAAAGCCTAAGCTGAACTTTGGAGGTCAAGGTTCAGAGCTATGGTGCCCTGGTGGGGAGCTTGCCTTTATTCGACGGATGATATTAGAAAGTGCTGAATATGCAAAACAGTGTCTATGGTTCAGTACGCTGGTATCCAAAAAAGAGAATTTGTCATCGGTATATAGGGCATTAAAGTCGGTGGATGCCGTAGATGTTAGAACAATTAATATGGAGCAGGGAAAGAAATTAACACGTATTGTAGCCTGGACTTTTTTGACTGTAGGAGAGCAAGCGCAATGGTGCCGGCAACGTTGGTAGGTTTTATTAGTATAGCTCTGCGGAGAGAGTTGATTCAGTGAAAGAATGTAATCAGTGCGGAAAGTGTTGTACGAAATACGGTGACGGTGGTTTATCGGCAGCAGACGCTAAACAATGACTGCAAAGAAAACAGACAGTAGAAAGCGGATCGTATTATCGCCAAACAGCGTGTTTATATCGCTCTGCATCTTATACTGTGTTTACTAACAAAAGAGAAAATACTCAATGTCGATGGCTGATAGTGTTGTTGTACTTGATTTTGAAACCACGGGCTTATCACCCGATATGGGTGATCGTGCGATTGAGATTGGTGCCGTGCGCTTGGAAAATGGTGAGGTGGTTGATCATTTCCAAGAGCTTATGAATCCAGGATTTCGCATCAGCAGTTTTATCGAGAGTTACACGGGCATTACCAACGCCATGCTTGCAGGGGCTGCGCCCTGTGCTGAAGTTATGCATCGCTTTGCCGATTTTGTGGGTGAGCAAAATATGATAGCCCATAACGCATCTTTCGATAAACGCTTTCTTGATGCCGAACTGGAAGCGATATCCCGGAGTTACGTCGGGGAGTTTAGCTGCTCTTTATTAGCAAGTCGGAGGATTTTTCAAGATGCACCTAATCATAAGCTCGGCACCTTGGTTGACTATGTCAATTTATCCGCAGAGGGTACTTTTCACCGGGCACTTTATGATGCGGAAATGACTGCTCAGGTTTGGATGATTATGTTATCGACTATTTGCGAGCAATATGCCATGAAGGAAATCCCCTTTTCATTGGTGCAAAAACTGAATAAGACGCCAAAGAAGTCTGTGCATAAACTGTTGTCGCAGTCGGCCAGTGAGGGCTAATGTTGATTTCGCTGAAAACAGTTTGAGACGTTGTATGTTATCTAGAATATTTTCCCCGGATTCATTATATTATTCGGATCAAACACAGCCTTTATCGCCTTCATATATGCAATTTCAGCTTCAGAACGACTGTAGCCCAAATAGTCCTTTTTTAGCAGACCGACACCATGCTCAGCGGAAATTGAACCACCGTAACGCTGCACAATTTCAAAAACCCATTGGCTGACGCGAGAGCATTGCCTGAGAAATTCTTCGCGATCCAGGGTTTCCGGTTTAAGAATATTCAAATGCACATTGCCATCACCGATATGGCCAAACCAGATAATTTCAAAATCAGGATAATGTTCGCTGACGACCTGCTCCACCTCGATCAAAAATTCGGGTATTTTTGACACCCGCGTTGAGATGTCATTCTTATAGGGCGTCCAATGGGAAATAGTTTCGGAGATATCCTCTCGCAAGCGCCAAAGATTACGCGCCTGGGTTTCGCTTTGACTAATCACCCCATCAATCACCCAACCTTGCTCTACGCAGTGCTCAAACAAAGCCATCACCTCATCAAGGGTGCCCTCTGTTAGCGTTTCAAACTCCAGCAGCGCGTAATACTCAGTTGCACTTTCAAAGGGGCGTGGCAATTCACAACGCTCGACCACTTTCTGCAGCGCTTTTTCTGAAAAGAACTCAAAAGCAGTCAGGTCAATTTTTTGCTGAAACACCTCAAGCACTTGCATGATCGCCGCAAACTCCTGCACGCCCAAGACCAGCACATTCAAATCCTTGGGCGGACGTGTCAGCTTCATAGTCGCTTCCACAATAATGCCCAGGGTGCCTTCGGCGCCAATAAACAATTGGCGCAAATCGTAACCGGCATTGTTTTTCATCAAACCACAATTAAGATCCAGTAATTCGCCTGTACCGGTAACCACTTTAAGGCCCGCCACCCAATCGCGGGTCATGCCGTAGCGAATAACCTGAATGCCACCGGCATTGGTGGCGATATTACCACCAATTTGAGAGGAGCCACTGGAGGCAAAGTCCACCGGGTATAACAGCCCTTGCTCCCTGGCGTAGTTTTGCAGTTGTTCGGTAATGACGCCGGCACCGCAATCAACGGTGCGATCAAGGGCATTAAAATTATCAATGTGATTTATCTTGTCCAGGGCGACAACCAGCTCGGCATTAGTCGCCACAGCACCGCCACTCAGGCCAGTACGACCGCCTGATGGCACCAGCGCCAAACCCTCTCGGTTGGCCAGTTGTACCACCGCCTGCACCTCAGCAATAGTACGCGGCAGTAAAATCGCGGCGGGAGCCGGATCATAAGCGGTGGTCCAGTCCCGGCCATAGTGCTCTAGCGAGGCCTTATCGAGCAATACCTGCTCATCACCCAGCAGGGCTTTTATTGCATTTAGGGTCGCATCTGACAAGGAGGAAGCCACTGCATTCATGATCTGATCCCTTATAATAAGTCGAAAAAGGAAATTGGGTAAAAAAACGGCGACATGGTACCATACCCGCCCTCAAATTCGGGTAAACCCTCTTTTCAAGGTGCCTTCATAGTACTTTTACGGTGAAATATACTCATGGCTAAGACTTCCCTGGAAAAAAACAAAATCAAGTTTCTTTTATTGGAGGGTGTTCATCCCTCAGCTGTTGAGACCCTTAATAGCGCCGGTTACAGTAATATCGAATACCTGAAAACCGCCCTTGCTGAAGAAGACTTGCTGGAAAAGATCGCCGATGTCCATTTTGTGGGTATTCGCTCACGCTCTCAGATTAATGACAAGGTGCTGGCAGCCGGTAAAAAACTCATCGCCGTTGGTTGCTTCTGTATTGGCACCAATCAGGTAGATCTGAAGGCGGCAATGTCTCGCGGTGTAGCCGTCTTTAATGCCCCCTTTTCCAATACCCGCAGCGTTGCCGAGCTGGTTATCGCTGAAGCTATTTTACTTTTACGGGGTATCGCTGAAAAAAGTGCCCTGGCCCACCGTGGCGTATGGCAGAAATCAGCCGCCAACTCCTTTGAGATCCGCGGTAAAACACTCGGCATTATTGGCTACGGCAATATTGGTATGCAGCTGGGCGTAATGGCAGAATCGCTGGGTATGAAGGTCTGTTTTTACGATACCGTCAGCAAACTGCCGATTGGCAATGCCAGCCAGGCCAGTCTTGATGAACTATTGTCCGGGGCCGATATTGTCAGCCTGCACGTACCAGAAACTGCCACCACCAAGGATATGATCGCTACAAAGCAATTGGCCCAAATGAAAGCCGGTGCAGTGCTGATTAATGCCTCCCGTGGCACCGTTGTTGATATCGATGCATTGGCTAGCGCCTTGTCTGAAAAACGACTGGCGGGCGCTGCAATTGATGTCTTTCCCATCGAGCCAAAGTCCAACGATGAAGAGTTTATCTCGCCACTGCGCGAATTTGATAACACCTTCCTGACACCGCATATCGGCGGCAGCACTATCGAAGCTCAAGGCAATATCGGCTCCGAAGTTGCCGAGAAGTTAATTAAATACAGTGATAACGGTACTTCAATTTCTTCGGTAAACTTCCCCGAAGTAGCACTTCCCGCTCACCCTGGTAAACACCGCCTGTTGCATATTCACAAAAATATTCCCGGCGTACTATCGAAAATCAATCAGGTGTTCTCGGATAACAATATCAATATCTCCTCACAGTTTCTTCAAACCAATGATGAAAT
>JAUXDF010000042.1 GCA_030618505.1 Spongiibacteraceae bacterium
TATCGCCACTGAGAAAATGCGCGCCGATATGCCGACAGCACAGTTGAATTTGGCTAACCTTTATCTAACGCTTGGGGCTCAGAAAGAGGCCGAACAAGCATTGCAACAAGCGCTAACTATTGCGCCACTCTTTGTGCCTGCACTACTCAATATGGCCGACTTGTATCGAGGTTATGGGCAGGAAGAAAAAGCCGAGCGACTGCTTCGTCAAGCCCTCAAGTCTGCGCCTGATTCATCTGTGGCACATCATGCCTTAGGTTTACTGCAAGTACGGTTGAAGCAAAACGGCCTGGCACTGGAGAGTTTTAAGCAATCGGTTCTCCTCGCCCCAGACAATCACCGGCATCGTTATATTTATGCCGTTGCACTGCAAAGTGAAAAAAACACCGCTTTAGCGATAGAACAGTTACAAGAAGGGTTGGTCTTACAACCTTATGATATAGATATGCTCAACTTTATTATTGGTTTATTGAGCGACGAAAAGCGTACCGTGGAAGCAGAGGCTTATCGAACACGATTACCCTAAATTAAAAGCAGGGCAGGCCAGACAAACTCGAAAAATTGCACTGTCAAAATCCCGCAAAGGGTGTAAGCTTTACTTTGATGTAAGTCATTTTTTTAGTAATCGGTTTTACCAAGGAGAGTGAAATGAGAAAGATGAAAGGGTTAAACATGCTGGCGATGCTGCCGCTGTTTCTGTTAGGCCTTACAGCCCATGCCAGCGATACCAAACCTAACATTTTAGTGGTGTGGGGTGATGATATTGGTATGTGGAACGTAAGCGCTTATTCGCGTGGCATGATGGGCTATCAAACGCCTAACATCGACCGCATCGCTAACGAAGGTATGACGTTTACCGATTATTATGGCGAGCAATCCTGCACCGCTGGGCGCTCATCATTCATTACCGGTCAGTCAGTTTTTCGCACAGGTCTATCCAAGGTTGGCATGCCGGGTGCCAAGGAAGGGATGCATGTTAAAGACATCACCATTGCAACGGTATTAAAAGAACAGGGTTATCTAACCGGTCAGTTTGGTAAAAACCATTTAGGCGATAAAGACGAGCATTTGCCCACCAATCATGGTTTCGATGAGTTTTTTGGCAATCTCTATCACTTAAACGCTGAAGAAGAACCCGAGCATCGAGACTACCCAAAAAGTCCGGAGTTTAAGGAAAAATTTGGCCCTCGCGGTGTTATTCACTCTTACGCACAAGAGAAGGGCAAGCAGAAAATTGAAGACACCGGCCCGCTTACCAAAAAGCGTATGGAAACAGTTGATGATGAAACCTCAGAGGCCGCATTAGCATTTATTGAAAAAGCACACAAAGCAGGAAAACCATTTTTTCTTTGGTGGAGCGGTACGCGCATGCACTTTCGTACCCATGTTAAAGATGAGCTTATGAACGATCCGAAGTACGCTAAATACGATGAATATACTATCGGCATGATTGAACATGACAAACACATTGGTTTATTTCTCGACAAGCTGGATGAATTGAAAATAGCCGACAACACCGTGGTTTTCTACTCCACAGATAACGGCCCACACATGAACACCTGGCCTGATGCGGCAATGACACCTTTTAGAGGCGAAAAGAACACCAACTGGGAAGGTGGCTGGCGTGTACCTGCAATGGTTCGCTGGCCCGGCAATATAAAAGCCGGTTCAATATCTAACGAGATCATGCACCATATGGATTGGCTACCCACCTTTGCAGCGATTGCAGGCGAGCCAGAAGTGAAAACCAAGCTGCTAAAGAAATACAAGGCAAACGGACGCTCCTATAAAAATCATTTGGATGGATATAACACGCTTGATCATTTAATCGGCAAGTCTAGTGAAACTCCGCGCCAGGAAGTATTTTATTTTTCTGACGATGGTGATTTAACCGCACTACGCTTTAATGATTGGAAGGCCATTTTTATGGAGCAAAAAGTGGAAGCCACATTGGAAGCCTGGGCAAATCCGTTTACCCCATTGCGCGTTCCGCTCATTTTCAATCTGCGTCGTGACCCTTTTGAGCGGGCTCAAATTACCTCAAACACTTATTATGACTGGCTTCTTGATAGAGTCTATTTGATAGTTCCGGCTCAGCCTTATGTGGCTAACTTTTTGGCAACATTTAAGGACTATCCACCGCGCCAAAAAGCGGCCAGTTTCTCCATTGACCAAGTTATGGCGAAAATGCAGGAAAACCTTGGCAGTCAATAATGCTAAGTTGTTTAAAGAAAGCGGGCTTTAGCCCGCTTTTTGTTTATCTATCCGAGATAATCAATACAACTCTAATCGTTAGCTAGTGCCTAACCAAAAACCGGAAGTTATCGAAAACTAAGTCCGCTCCTGGCCAACGCAAATCTAGCTCCTAGGCCTTTTCAAGGCCTTTAAGTCACAAGATTTGCGTTGGCCAGGATCTCTTTGTCTAATTTCTGGATTGGCACTAACTAGTATTCATCACTTTTTTATCTTCTCATTAGCAAATCACAACTCTTTAAATCTATCTAATGGTGACTCTCATGAAATTAGAAAGCATGAAGATCAAAAGCAACAATATCCGACGTCTTTTCCAACTACCTATTTTACTTATAGCGTTCAGTTTATCTAGCTCGCCATCCATTGCTGCATCCTCCTCCCCAAAACTGATTTTGCAGATTACCGTTGATCAACTTCGTGGAGATATGATCACCCGCTATTCTGGCATGGCGGGCGAGCGACTAGGTAAAGGTGGACTCAGGTACTTACTGGACAAGGGCATCGTTTATAAAAACGCCCATCATGCCCATGCAAACACTGAAACTATTGTTGGCCATACCACTCTCGCTACGGGCGCTCACCCTTCTGAACATGGGATGATTGGAAATATTTGGTTTGATCGATCAAAAGGTAACACTATCTACAATATTGAAGATCCGAATTATAGCCTCTTGTCTAAGGGCGCGGATGTAGATTCCAGCACGGAGATCGATCCGACTCAAAAAGCAGCATCCAGTGACGGGCGCTCACCAGCGGCCATACTCACAACGACTTTTTCTGATGAATTGTCTTTATTGACGGCGGGAAAATCGAAAGTGTTTGGTGTATCGGTTAAGGATCGCGGCGCGGTTTCCATGGCGGGACATACCGGCAAAGCGTTCTGGTTTTCCAAGGCCAGTCAGGAGTTTGTAACAAGCAACTACTATTATGAAAAGTACCCGCAGTGGGTTATCGATTGGAATGCGAAAAAATTACCTGAACAATATGCGGGAAAATCCTGGCAGCTTATGCATCCTCAGGAAACCTACCTTTTTGGTGATCGGGATGATCAGAAGTGGGAGCTTGCTCTTGGCGATTATGGCCGAACCTTTCCTCATAAGTTCGGTGCCAGCGATGAAAAATATTTTTCCACTTATCTTACGGTAAGCCCTGCGGGCGATGAGTTGACGGTCGATTTCGCCAAAGCCATCATTAATGCCGAGCAGCTGGGCAATGATGATGTTACCGATTATTTATCTGTCAGCCTCTCTGCCACTGACTATGTCGGGCATTTTTTCGGCCCTTCAAGTCTGGAATCAGAAGACAATATTTTACAACTGGATCGTACTCTGGCTGATTTACTCAATTTTGTTGATAAGCAAGTCGGGCTAAAGAACACGCTTATTGTTCTATCAGCCGATCATGGAGCGCCTGAGGCTCCAGGGTATTTACAATCGCTTGGGGTAAAGGTCGGATATATTTCTCCTGACTTCTGGCGCAAGCTCCCCGCGATCGAAAAGATTAAGCGCCATCATGGTATTAAAGGAAAACTGTTCGAAGGATATGAGCATCCTTATCTTTACTTTACCAATGAAGTAATAAATAACAACGAAATAGACTTGGCTGCCCTCGAAGCGGCTGTTGCTGATCAGTTAATTCGCCTGCCGGGAGTTTCAACGGCCGTCTCGAGTGTTGCCTTGACTCAGGGGCGGCTTGCGGACAATTATGTTACCCGAGCGATAAAAAACAATTACCACCCCAAGCGCTCAGGTAATGTTTACGTCGTCTTTGATTCAGGCTGGTTTGTGAATGAGCTAGATGGTATTTCCGTTGCATCCACCCACGGCTCTCCGTGGCCTTACGACACCTTTGTACCTATTATTTTCGCTGGCCACAAGCTTAAACCACAGACTGTTTCTCGCAAAGTGTATACCGTTGATGTGGCACCTACTTTAGCCAGTATTGTTGGCGCCAAACCGCCATCAGGAGCGAGCGGAACAGTACTGCTGGAAGTGCTTAAATAATGTTTCACAGGTAGCCAGCTAAAGGGGGGGTCTGCTGAAATCGTAAATTTGGTTTCGTGGGATGTAGTGGACCCCTTTATCGAGACAATAACCCGAAAGGTCTTTAAAATCTTCCCGGAGAAATACCAGCTCCGCGCTTTCTACAATGCGAGAAGCTAGCTGTGATTTAAGTGCGATTCTAGTCATGCAGCCATCATGGCATAAAAACGACAACAGTTAACAAAAACAAGACACCGTTCTAGCGCCGCGCCTTAATACCAAGAACCAAAAATTGCCTAAGCTCTAAGCGCAGTTCTTCATCGGTCTGCTCGGCGGGGTGCTGCGCATAGGACAGCGCTAAGCGGGAGTACCAGTTCAACAAACTATTCAAGTTCAAATCCGGGCAAATCTCTTCACTCTCCAAGGCCGCTTGATAAGGTCCCGCCAATAGATCATGCCAACTTCGGTGTATTTTGCTACTGGATCGATAAAGTTGTCCAACCAACGCTGATCGACTCCCCGATAGTGCTTGAAAGCAAGGTTGCGTTAGCTGGTTTCTGATGATGTAGATTAAGCTATCTAGCACATAGTCAATAAATTGAGGCTGCACAGGTACCGCTTCGCGCAACTTATTAAGCAGCTCTGCTGACTCCAGCTCGAGCACGCCTAGCAGTACATCTTCTTTCTTAGGGAAATAATTGTAAAGCGTACTGCGGGAAACACTGGCGGCCGCGGCTAACTCAGACATCTTAAACTTTTCAATCCCGGTTCGGCTAAAACACTCCCTTGCCATGTGCAAAAGCTTAGTACGGCCAATACTAGAATCATTTTGCCGCGCATTCTCGCCCCACCGGAGCTCGTTAACTTTGTCGTTCATAACCACCTTTTTCAATAAATCATATCGATTACACGCACAACCCCAAGCAGCATATAGGCTTCTATCTAGCCGTTATTTAAATCAGACAGGTATCAAAACCAGTCTCACTGCGATACTCACTATTGAACATTATCATATTTTGTGTGATAGTGTCATTACTAAACATATTGTGAAAATGTACAGTAATGCAGCATGGCGGCTTTTCGCCGTATAACCCAAGAGTGGCTATGGCCATTAACGATTAATGATAAGTAGAGAATTATCATGAAACTCAGCACCAACTTAGTTGTGGATAATTTGCAAGATATTGCAGAGCCCGTTAAAAAAATAGAGGCCATGGGCTTTGAGTCCATTTACATATCCGAGCGCAAGCACGAGCCCTTTATGCAGCTAGCGGTTACCGCCGTGAATAGCGAGAGAGTTAAATTCGGGCCTGAAATCGCGCTCACATTTCCTCGTAACCCGATGGTGCTGGCCTACACATCCTGGGACTTGGCTCGAGCCTCTAACGGGCGCTTTGTTCTTGGCCTGGGAACGCAAGTTAAAGCGCACAATGAACGCCGCTTTGGCCTGAAGTGGGAAAAACCCGCCGCAAAGCTGCGAGAATATATTTTGTGTATTCAAGCCATTTGGGATGCCTGGCAGAATGGAACAGAACTGAACTTTCAAGGTGAGTTTTTTAATATTAACCTGATGACACCCATGTTTGACCCCGGCCCGCTTGAGTGTGGCCCTCCACCTATTTATGTCGGTGCGGTAAACCCGTTAAATTGTGAAATGGCGGGTGAAATCGCCGATGGCTTTCACTGCCATGGTTTTCACACCGCTCAATCACTGCGTGAAGGTGTGGTCGGAAGTGTCGAAAGGGGCTTGGCTAAAGCTGGCCGCAAACGCTCTGATTTTACCATTACTGCCCCCGTGATGGTGGTGATGGGCAGTAATACTAAGGAGGTCGATGTAATGCGCGAACGTGTGCGCGGCATGATTGGTTTTTATGGCGCCACTAGCTACTACAAAAAGATGTTCGAAGCCAATGATTGGGAAGAAACTCACCAGCGCCTGCTGTATAAATCCAGAAACAATGGCTGGGACACAATGGCAGAAGAGATTAGCGATGAAATGATAGAAGAATTTGCAGTAACAGGATTGTATGAAGAAATACCCGACCTGCTTAAGGAAAAGTACGGCAATATGCTGGACGAAGTGCTGATCTATTTTGGCGAGCCTGAAAAAGGTGACCCTGAAACATGGTCTCGCTTGGTCAGAGCCTTTAACGAAAGCGAAAGTTAAGGTTGAACGGCCAAGGTTTTATACATCTTGGCCGTATATTAGAAGCGGGGTTTATGTCCCGTTTGTCTTGTCTAAACTCCTATAAAGAGTACCGCCTTCGACTCGACCATGGGCCTGCCCAACAACACGGATAAATACCGGTGGAAAGCTATCTACTCTTATTCGTTATGTGTTTAACCACAACAAATTAACTTTTACTTTAACCTTGTAATACCAATTAATACAGAAATAACACCACCTACCATTCCTGCCCAAGCTTCAATAGGCGTATCACCGCCTAATGCATGACTAATTTGAGAGCTGGCTGAATCGTAAATGTTGTAACCCCACATTGCTAAAACAACACCTGCAATGATAAGTACCACACCAATAATTTTATTATTCATTATTACTCCAATATTTTAGTGATTAAAATTGAAACAACCTAATACTTACGAGATATATAATGGCGTGGTAATGGGCTTGGATCAGGTGGTGACTTTTTTGGAACAAAAAAGGTAACGGCTTACCCAAGCCCCCAATTAACCATTTTGTTAGCCTAGGGGCCACTATTAGCTTACAAGTCACATATATTTTATCTAATATATATTACATTGTCTAAAATTTAAATAGTCTGACAACACTATACGTACTGCCCCGCCGCACTCGCTGATGACCACGCCCATTGAAAATTAAAGCCCCCCAGATGACCACTAACATCCACCACCTCACCAATAAAATACAGCCCGGGGCAGCGTTTACTCTCCATGGTTTTTGAAGACAGCTCGCTGGTGGACACACCACCCAGAGTCACCTCCGCGGTGCGGTAACCTTCTGTTGCCGATGGCTTTAGCTTCCATTGCGATAGCGCGGTAGCAATACTTTCCAGCTTCTCATCGGGTAGCTCTGCCAGCGGTCGGTCTTTACATTCAGGCCACAGCAAGGCCTCCAGCTCCAGCACCAATTTTTTAGGTAAGAATTCAAACAAGCTGGTTCGCAATACGGTTTTTGGCTTTGTTTGTTTTGCACTTTTTAGCAACTCATCCAGATCAAACCCAGGCAATAAATTAATGCTAATCGTCTCTCCCTGCTGCCAATAATTCGATAACTGCAGCACCACGGGGCCACTTAGACCTCGATGGGTAAAAAGCAGTTTTTCAGTAAATGATGCACTTTTATTCTCCGTAACATTATCAATTTCAAGACTAACCTCCACCGCAATACCAGCAAGATTTTCACATAAGCCCTTCATCGCATCACTAAACATAAACGGCACCAAACCCGCCCGCCGTGGTGTTAATTGCAAACCAAACTGCTGAGCCAGATCATAGCCAAATCCACTGCTGCCCATCGTTGGAATGGACAAACCTCCCGTCGCCACTACCAGGGATTCAGCACTGAAATCACCCAGTGAGGTCTGCAAACTAAAGTTTGATTCCCCTGCAGTTTTGGAGAAATCATCTTCCTGTCTGGATTTAACATTGCTTATCTCACAATGACTACGAATATCCACCGCAGCCTCGGCGCACTCATCCAGTAACATTTTTAAAACATCTTTGGCCGAGTGATCACAAAACAACTGCCCATGCTCACGCTCATGATAGGCAATACCGTGTTTTTCAATCAAGGTCAGAAAATCCCACTGGGTATAACGCTGCAGTGCGGACTTACAAAAATGCGGATTATCAGAAATAAAACAGTCGGGCTCGATCAACAGGTTGGTGAAGTTGCAGCGCCCGCCGCCTGACATAAGGATTTTTTTGCCTACTTTATTACTACGATCAAGCACCAGCACACGACGACCACGCTGACCTGCACTCAGCGCGCACATAAGGCCCGATGCACCGGCACCAATTACAATGACATCAAAATGATTCACAAGCATTAAAACCCATATTGAAGAGACAACAGACGAATTATCCTTTAGAACGAGCACTTAATGAAGACCTCAGGCGCACTCCCCCATAAAGTTTTTGCACAATGCCGCGCAACTCCTCATAGATTGGGCATTCCGGGTTAGCTTGATAGTGTTTTTGATTACCCACCCAACTGACCTGCAGCAAACCTGCCGCGCTTAAGCGTTGCAACTCTCGCTGAATGGTGCCACTACCCACACCGGTCAGACGCAGGATTTCGTTGGTATAAAAGCTACGCTCAACATTAACAAAAAATATCCCCAACAATAAACGCTGGGATTTAGTAAACAGCGCGCCTGCCAGATCTGCCACGGCTTTATGTCCTTTTATATCATCTCCTGGCTGGGAAACCTCCCAAGCCACACTCTTTCAATATAGATTTTATACCCATTTTAGGTATTATTATACCTTATGTGGGTATTTTAATTTATTAAACGCTGTCTCTTTCAACTACCTGCCGATATAAATGGCTGCTATAGTCCCTCCCCCAGGTTTTGACGCTTTACCCCAAACCATGAGCCCTCATTCCAAACACCTCAGCTGGCGCACTGAATCCAGCAAATTGATTCAACTAGCCTCCCCCATCCTGATTGGCCAACTGGCCCAAATTGGCATGGGTGTTACCGACACCATTATGGCTGGGCGATATGGCGCCAATGATTTGGCTGCCATTGCTATTGGACAAAGCCTTTGGCTACCGGTATTTATGTTTTTTATTGGTTTGTTTGCTGCCAGCACCACCCTGATTGCCCATCATTGCGGAGCAAAAAACCTCACCGGGGTACGCGATATCACCCAACAATCTATCTGCCTGGCACTGCTCGGCTCGCCCCTGGCGATCATCTTATTACTGCAAGCTCAGGCCGCTTTTGTGGCAATGGGAATAGAGGAAGATGTCACCACGATTGCCAATAACTACCTCCATTATCTCGCCTACGGACTGCCCGCTGCGGTGTGTTTTTTAACCCTGCGCAGCTTTTGTGAGGGCATGAAACTGACACGCCCCATTATGCTGATCAACCTGTTTGCGCTGGCCTGCAACATTCCCCTCAATTATCTATTTATTTACGGAAAACTGGGCTTTCCTGAAATGGGCGGTGCTGGCTGCGGACTCGCCTCAGCCCTGGTGATGTGGATTCAGCTGTTGGCAGCATTGATAATGGCAACACAAATCCCCTCGTTAAAACGAGTGGCACTGTTATCCAGTCCTTGGTGGCTGCACTGGCAAACCATCAAACCTATCCTGTCCCTTGGATTGCCTATCGCCCTGTCGACGGTAGCAGAGGTTTCACTGTTTGCGGTGATGGCGCTCTTGCTAGCCCCCCTGGGTGCAGAGGTCATTGCCGGCCATCAAATCGCCTTAAGCGTTTCATCGGTGACCTTTATGCTACCACTCAGCATGGGAATGGCAATCACCATTCAAAGCGGTCACTATCTCGGGGCTGACCAGCAGCAACGGGCGCGCCTTAGCAGTGTGATAGGCATTGTGATCTGCTGTGCGTTGGCGCTACTGAGCATGAGCACGATACTGGCGTACAAAGAAAGCATTGCTTCTTTGTATTCCAGAGATATTGCCATACAAAATATTGCTGTCAGCCTGTTATTTTTCACCGCGATCTATCAGCTGCCCGATGCAATTCAAATTGGTTCGGCATCAGCACTACGCGGCTACTGCGATACTCGCGTCCCATTATTGATTATTCTGTTTTCCTATTGGGTAATCAGCGTACCGGTAGGATGGAGCCTGATTTACGGGCTTGATACTTTATGGGTATTTGAAAACATCGGCTTTGACGGACTGGGCGCTCGCGGCATGTGGATTGGCCTGGTGTGTGGTTTGTCCTGTGCGGCACTATTGCAAAGCTGGCGACTGTGGCATCTTGTTTTGCAACAACGATAAGCGCTGAAGCCCGAGCTCAGGATAAAAATTAAAGTGCTGCTGATAATTAAAAAATTTACCTATAAGGGATATCAACTTTCCGTTAATCGACTTTCCTCGAGAACTTTATGCAACCAGGCGCCCGTGGGTTGCAGTTGTCCCTGCTCACACTCAAGCCGATAACTATTGCCAGTCCATGAACTTTTTGTCGCCAACAGATCGATAAATTTCTCGGAGCTATTGATCCTGGACTTTACCCGCCCATATTTCATTCTTAAATGATCAGCCGCTTTAACACTGTCGTGCTCACTACCATTACGATGGAAAGTGCAGCTACTTTTTTCAATCTTCAGCAACAAATATTCAATTTCCTGCTGATAGTTTTCCGCGTGCACGACAACAGGCGACGACAGTAACAATGTCACCACGACAGCTCTCATTAATATTTTCGCAAAGTCTCTCACAAGGCTCTTTCCTCTTAAATTTTAAAGGTCGCAAACATCGGATTATGGTCCGATGACTCAACCTGCGGGGTGGATGATTTAAGTGATCGCAGACCACGAATATAAATATGATCAAGGTGCTGACCAAAAAACCGGGTACGATTATCCTGCTCAAATACCAGCTCTGTCATACCCAGGCTACTAATTACCTGCTGCACGATGCTATGCCGGCCATCACTCCAGGTATTAAAGTCACCGGAAAAAATAATCGGCCCCTGGTGGTCACTCAACACATTTTCCACCCGCATTATCTGCTGGCGAAAAGCATCAAGACCTAAACTGAAATTAATCGCATGAATATTAACAACCACCAGAGTTTCAGCGGAGTTCTTTAACGAAAATTCGGTAATACTGGTCGCCTTGGGGGTTCGCAACAAAGGCTCCTGATCGCTAAACGTGCAGTGCGTCAAGGGTTTAGTGCTACTAAAGGTCATCACTCCGGTTTGCAGGGTTGAGGTGCTATACCCTTTGGCAAAGGAGCGGTGGTTTGCACGCACAATGGAGCCAATAAAACCTTGAACCAACGAGGCCTCTTGAATTAACACTAAATCTCTGTCATCTGAAAGATTGATGAGATCTTCATTCCAGCCACTGTTCTCCTCCTTTTGAATGTTCCAGCTCAATAAGCGAATATTGGCTGCATCCAGACCCTCACTGTGATCGCCAGCACTCTGTCCCAAGTGCTCGCGACACTCACTAGCCTGGCTATAGGCCAGCGTCAAAGACACATCGACCGACTGATCGACATCACTATTTTTCGCTGGCTGTAGCGCACAACCGGCAACAATAAAAATACCAAGCAGCATCAGCCTTTGCTGCCATTTTTTTGATACCGGCATAAACCACCTTAATATTAGCGTCCACGTATAAAGACCCCTAAAATAGCTAAATTACTCAATTTAGTTTTATACGCTTTTGGAATAAGGTGTCTTGGAGATTTATTGCCAGAAATATAATTCCACGCCTTTTACACTTGGCATGTCGGGTCATCCAAGAGATACTGATATAAGGCTTTCACTTGAGCGTTATGTTTTAAAGCACGAAAATTGAGATAAATATGTTAAAAAACAGCAGCACAAGTTACGGCTGGATCAGTATAGTCATTCACTGGGTAATGGCGCTGGCGATCTTTTTTCTATTTGGCTTGGGTCTATATATGGTTGAGCTAAGCTATTATGATGCCTGGTACAAAGGCTCTCTGGAGCTGCACAAAAGTTTAGGCCTGCTATTATTGCTGTTTTTGATCATCCGCATTGGCTGGCGTTTTTCCAATATCACACCTGCTGAATTACCCGGTCCGCGATGGGAACAATTATCCGCCCAGCTCATGCACCTTGGCTTATACGCCATCATGCTGATGCTCCTACTCAGCGGCTATCTGATTTCTACCGCCGATGGTCGCGCCATTGCTGTCTTCGAACTTGTGAATGTACCAGCACTACCCTGGAGCTTCGATAATCAGGAAGACATCAGCGGTGAAATACACGAAATACTGGCCTGGCTATTAATGGCTATGGCTGCGGTACATGCCCTCGCCGCAACCAAACACCAGTTTATTAATAAAGACAAGGGCCTTAAGCGTATGTTAAAAAGTGATTAATTCACAAATCGGCAATAACAAATCCTTCAGCTAAAAACGCGACAAACGACCACTATCCCGTTCACAGTTCACTATGAGGAAATTATGAAAAACCTATTATTAGCCGGCGCCTTAACGGCTGCCACTCTGGTCTCAACTACCAGCAATGCGGCGGACTACAAAATTGATGTAGAAGGCGCCCACGCATTTATCAATTTTAAAATCAAACATTTAGGCTATAGCTGGTTAAACGGCCGCTTTAACACCTTCGATGGCACCTTCAGCTATGACGCTAATAAACCAGATGCATCCCAGGTAGAGGTGCTTATTCAAACCAACAGTCTGGACTCCAATCATGCTGAACGTGACAAACACTTAAAGGGCAAAGACTTTCTGAACGTCAGCAAATTCCCAACGGCCAAGTTCACCAGCACGCGCTATGATGTCAAAGATGCTAACAATGGCGTACTGACCGGCACGCTGGAACTACACGGTGTGACCAAAACAATCAGCTTTCCGATTGAAAAAATTGGTGAAGGTGATGACCCATGGGGTGGTTACCGCGCAGGGTTCAGTGGCACAACCGCTTTGACATTGGCGGACTACGGTATCACCTACAATCTGGGGCCACAGTCCACGCAGGTTGAACTGGAATTATATATTGAAGGTATACGTCAGTAATTTACCCCATATTTTCCACCTTCTGCAATGGCCACTTTTAACTAGTGCCTAACCAGAAACCGGAAGTTTTCGAAAATTAAGCCCGCTCCTGGCCAACGCAAATCTAGCTCCTAGGCCTTTTCAAGGCCTTTAAGTCGCAAGATTTGCGTTGGCCAGGATCTCTTTGTCTAATTTCTGGATGGGCACTAACTAGTGGCCATTTTTTGTTTTAACTACTGGGCTTTCACATCACCAATATCCATAAAATCCATGGGTTGTTGGCACAATAATAACCAAGCATAATACTCTGACAATTAGACCAAACGAGAAACACCCGTGTCAGCTTTTGAGAACATCACCTTTAACAATACTTTTCACTCTCTAGGGAAGCGTTTCTTTTCCGACGTTACTCCACAAGGCATTAAAAACCCTCGTCTGATCAGTCTTAGCCAGCCTGTTGCTGAGCTACTGGGGTTTAGCAAAACTCAGGTGCAATCTCCTGAATTTGTGCGCTACTTTAGCGGCAATGATGTATTCCCCGGCAGCCAGCCCCTGGCAATGATTTATTCCGGCCACCAGTTCGGCAGCTATAACCCCCAGCTCGGCGACGGACGGGCATTGTTATTAGGTGAACTCGAAGGCCCCAATGGACGCTGGGATCTAAACCTCAAAGGAGCCGGGATGACTCCCTATTCGCGCACGGGAGATGGCCGAGCGGTGCTGCGCTCCAGTATTAGGGAATTTCTTTGCAGTGAAGCCATGGCAGGCTTAGGTATACCGACCACGCGCGCACTGGGCTTGCTGATCGGTGAAGATAAAATTTTTCGCGAGCAGGTCGAACCTAGTGCCATCGTTATTCGGGTAACAGAATGTCATATCCGTTTTGGCTCCTTTGAATACTTTTTCTATCAGGGTATGCATGATGAGCTGCAACAACTGGCCGACTACGTGATTGAACATCACTTTAGCGAATACAAAAATGAAAAAGAAAAATATGCGCTGTTTTTTGCCGACGTTATTAAACGTACTGCGCAGCTTATTGCCAAATGGCAAGCCTTCGGTTTTGCCCACGGTGTGATGAATACGGATAACATGTCTATCCTCGGCCAGACCTTCGACTACGGTCCTTTTGGTTTTATGGATGACTATGACCCAGGTTATATCTGCAATCATTCGGATTACAACGGTCGTTACGCCTTTAATCAACA
>JAUXDF010000285.1 GCA_030618505.1 Spongiibacteraceae bacterium
CATGGCCAATGCAAATCTTGCGACTTAAAGGCCTTGAAAAGGCCTAGGAGCTAGATTTGCGTTGGCTATGACCGGATTTAATTTTCGAAAGCTACCAGTTTCTGGATGGGCACTAACTAGAGTGCTAATTTTTGCTGAGTCTACTCCAGTTACAAAACACTAGCCATTCATACTTTCATTAAATAAAAACACCCTAAAAATAAAATACGAGCACTAATGACTAGTACCTCGGGAATACATGGTTTTGTTAAATACATTGTATTTTCCCGATGGTTTTTTCATTGGCAGGCGCTTTATCTCCTCCAATGAGTCGGCATCGTAGACCACCAACGCTCCCTCCTCATCCCAAATACTTAATAAGGCATATTTCCCATCACGGGTAAATTCAACATGTGCCGATGTTTTACCGGGAGACGGTTTAAGCGTTTTAACAATTTCCAAGGTCTGCTTATCAATCACATGCATCAAATCTTTATTGGGACCAAAGAACACATCAACCCAAGCATAGCGGCTTTTCTCATGACTACGAACAAAAAAACCGGGGCCCTGCGTCTTAATTGTTTTAATCAGTTTCCAGCTTTCCATATCGATAACGCTAATTTCACCTTTTTTGTAATTGGGCGTTACCATCACTTCCCTACCCTGATATTGCCAGGTGATTGCCGAGCTTAGATGCGGCATACCACTGAGTTCTATTTCTGCAATTTTTCTGCCTGCATCCAGGTTAATCACTTGGGTATTGTGCTTTTTTCCTACACCACCACGGGAACTGCCAATCAAATGCTGATAATCATAATCAAAGAAGAAATCATCCAGATATCCTTGCGCCTTAATCCTGCGCACAGGGAAAGTTTTTGGATCTAGTGGCTCACTCTCCCCAGAGTCGCTTCTATAGTCATGCACCCACCCCTCATGCATCGGCATAATCAGCGCATCCTTTGAATAAGGTATTTCCCAAACCTCCTCAACATCCTTTAAGGCGGCAATAAAACTTTTTCGCGGCGGCGCATTGTAAACAGCACTGACCCGGGAAGATTTTCCGTTAATATCCTCAACTTCATAGATGCGAATCAAATCAAGGTTTTTACTGTCCAGCAGCACCAGAGAGTTGGGAAAATAATTTCCCACCAGGATATATTGACCATCAGAGGAAACCGCCAGATTACGGCTATTAATACCAGCCCTGACCTCGGCAACCACTTTCAGCTGGTATATATCAAATTTGCTAATCCAGCCATCACGCGAAGTAAAGTAGACATAACGTCCATCAGGTGAATATTTTGGGCCTCCGTGCAAAGCACGGCGTGTTTGAAAACGATGTATCGGCTCAAGCTTATCGCCATCAAGAATAGTAGCTGAATGATCCGCCAGCTCGACGACTACAAACAAATTCTGCAAGTCAGTTTTGTAAAGGGGTTTATTGTCCAAGGAACCAAAAGGGTGGGAAATCACCTGGCTAGCTTTGATCTCTTCGGCACCCCACACAGGCATTTGAGCAGGCTTTGAAAAAATATAGTCGGCCAGAGCGGATCTTTGCTGAAGATTTAGTGTATTAGCAAAAGCCGGCATCTGGGTGGCTGCCCGCCCCTCAGAAATCACCTGAAGTGCCTGATCTTTTTTAAGCCGGCTCATTACCTGAGGCAACAAGGCGGGCCCCATTCCTCCAAGGCGTTCAATACCATGACAGGCAGCGCAATGCTGCTGGTAAACAGCCGAAATCTTATCCGAAGCGCTGGCACAAATGCTTGCCAACAGAATAAAAAACCCAGCGACCGCCTTAAGCCAACTCATTTTTGAGCGGCCTGCTCTATTTCAGTATTGGCCGCGGCAATCAAATCATGAAAATCAACCACTTCTCCAACGACTATCAGCGCAGGAGCCTTCACCTCATTGTCATCGATATCTTTTACCAGCGTTGCCAGGGTGCTGATCACCACACGCTGATCAGCAGTTGTACCACGCTCGATCAAGGCCACTGGCGTTTGCGGATCACGACCATGCTCACACATATTCCAGCTTATAATTTCAGCATTAGTCAATCCCATATAAAAGACAACGGTTTGATTGGCTGCCGCCAGGCTGCCCCAGGGCAAACGTAAACGCCCCTCTTTCAGGTGGCCGGTTACGAAGGTACATACCTGGGAGCATTCCCGGTGAGTCAAGGGAATATTGGCGTAAGCTGTACAACCCGATGCCGCTGTTATACCCGGCACGACCTGGCAAGTAATCCCCCGCTCAGCCAAATACTGTAACTCCTCACCACCACGACCAAAAACAAAAGGATCGCCGCCTTTCAGCCTTAGCACCCGTTTCTTTTCGCTTGCCCGCGCTACCAGCAAATCATTAATCTCAGACTGCGTTAAGGCATGGTGCCCACAACGCTTGCCAACATAAATCTTTTCACATGCAGGGGATGCGAGCGCAACAATCGCTTTGTTTACCAGGCGGTCATAAATCAACACATCTGCCTCACGCAGCATTTTCCATGCGCGCATGGTTAACAGGTCCGGATCTCCAGGACCCGCACCGACAATAGCTACCTCTCCAGCTGCCAGATGTTTTTTATCTCTATCACCCAAGCCTCTTCGTTCAACAGAATCAATTTTGATAACTCGAGAACGACTCCCGGCATCTGCTTTCTCACTCATAATATTCATTCCCAGGAAAAAGATTTGGATTGTAGATGATTTACAACTACTAATTTTCACACGCTAACTTGCAGATTCATTTCCGCCTTGACTGGCAATAACATCTGCCTCATCAACCTCAACTTCGATACCCAACTCTTCATCACTTAAATAGCAAGCAGGATCCTCTGCCCAATAATCGCCGGTAATCTGAAAAGCCCGAACCCGCGTATTACCTCCACAAATATCCTTATACTGACAGATACCACAGCGACCCTTTAATGGTCGCGGGTGTGTCCGAAGCCCGGTCATAAACGCATCATTTGGCTCACTCCAGATTGCCGAGAACGGCCGCTCGCGCACATTTCCTAGCGTGTGATTCCACCAAAAAGTATCGGGATGCACATTACCCAAATTATCAATATTAGCAACGTTAATACCGGTGGAGTTCCCTCCCCACTGCCGCAGACGCACCGCCAGATCATCTACTTGATCGGGAAAATGCTGCTTTGCCCACTGCAACAGAAAAACACCATCAGCATCATTATTACCCGTAACATAGTCACGGCTAATGCCACCTTTAATTTCCCGCCAGGCGCGTACAAATAATAATTCCAGCGCCTCACGACTAATATTGTGATAAACATCAGAGGCTTTATTGCGTAAACCTCTGCCGGAATAATTCAAATGTGAGAGATAAAACTTGTCAATATCATATTCATCCATCACCGCAAGCAGTGACGGTAACTCTTTGTAATTATCCAAGGTCAAAGTAAAACGAATACCAACCTTAATACCGCGATCTTTGCACAGCTGAATGCCTTTTATGGATTCTTCAAAGGCACCTTCGCGCTGGCGAAACTTATCATGGGTTTCCCGGATTCCATCCAGACTAATACCCACATAGTCATAATTTGCATCAACGATCTGATCAATATTACTCTCATCAATCAAGGTTCCATTCGTTGACAGACTGGTCATAAAACCTTTGTTTTTTGCGTACTTTGAAAGTTCAAAAATATCCGGGCGCAGCAGCGGTTCACCACCGGAAAAAATTAACATTGGCACGCCAAAGCTATAAAGGTCATCCATCACCGCACAGGCTTCATCGGTTTCCAGCTCGCCTTTAAAGTCAATATCCGCAGAGGTGGTATAGCAATGTTTGCAGGTTAAATTACATCGACGAATCAAATTCCATATCACCACTGGACCACTGGGCTTTCGCGCCGGCGTCAGTGGCTTGGGGTTAATCAGACTGTCCATATATTGTGTGATTCTAAACATCTTGCGATCCTGTTTTATTTCGCTTTACTGAGGCGAAAGCCGCTTTTTTTCAAAATACGGGTACTGAACAATATTTGATGCTGCTGACACTGATCGCCTAACAACTCCGCGATCGTCCGGTAGTGCTGCTCTGCTTCTTCACGGTCGCGTCCGTGCACCATGGCAAAAAGATTGTAAGGCCAATCTGGCAAATAACGCGGCCGCCGGTAGCAATGGCTAACAAACTCCTGCTCGGCAACCCGTTGTCCGGCCTCATCAACCAAGTCATCACAAAGATTCCAGACCGTCATGCCATTCGCGCGATAACCTAGTTTGTAGTGGTTAGGCACGGCAGCGATGCGACGGATAATACCCTCAGACTGCATCTTACTCATTCGCTCCATGACTTCGCCGCTGCTGATACCCAGGGACTCTGCCAACGCTTGATAAGGCCGAGCAACCAGGGGCAGTCCCTGTTGGGTTTCTACAATCAGTTGGCGATCAATGCTATCCATTTTTATCTCAATAATATTCCAGCCATTTGCGACGTAATTTACAGACACATACATTAACTAGTACCTATCCAAAAACCGGAAGTTTTCGAAAATTAAGTCCGCTTCTGGCCAACGCAAATCTAGCTTCTAGGCCTTTAAGTCGCAAGATTTGCGTTGGCCAGGAGCTCTTTGTCTAATTTCTGGATGGGCACTAATTACCATCACCGCCTTGTCAGCCCCCCTCAAGGAGTTAGCCTTCACACCCGCTATAAGCCTATAGTGTTAA
>JAUXDF010000280.1 GCA_030618505.1 Spongiibacteraceae bacterium
AAATCCAGCACACGATCACCGGAGACTAACTCAAATAATTTGTAATCAACTGTTTCCATTATTTCTCAAAACTTGTCGGTAATAATTAGTCATCTGATCCGCAGCCACATTCCAGCAAAACTTTTCCAGAATACGCGCTCGACCAGCCTTACCCAACTGCTGGGCCTTATCCGGGTTATTTAGCAACTCTTCAATTGAGGTCGCAATCGCCTCGGCATCGGCGGTAGGGACAATAATACCCGCATCACCCACAACTTCGGGAAGAGCACCACCATTGGTTGAAATAACGGGTACTTCACAGGCCATCGCCTCACCTGCCGGCAAACCAAAACCTTCATAAATCGATGGTACAACGGCAATGGAAGCTTCAGCATAATAACGCACCATCTCTTGCGTGCTGATCCCCGATACAAATTGTACCTTTTTCTCTATCTTTAAACTTTGCATCAGCTGCTCGGTTTCGCCACCAGGCTTGGGCCGACCAACCACCAACAGCTCCAACTCAGGGTAACGCGGCAATAAATGAGCAAAAGCCATCAGCAAATAACGCAAACCCTTGAGGGGCTGATCGGCAGAAGCGGTCGCCATGATTCTGCTGGGGTTTCGCGACACCGATGGAATCGGAGCAAACTCCTCGGTATTAATACCGTTATAAACGAGATTAATACCACGCTGATCAATACCAAAGGAGCTGGCAATGTCCTGCTGCGAGGTCATCGACACCGTCACCACATTATCCAGTTTTTTGACTACCTGCTTTTGCATCCGCAGAAAAGAGTGCCAGCGCAAAATAAACAGCTTTTCCCACCATTTATCGGCAGCATCAATGGCAATTTTAAGATCACTGGTGATCGGGTGATGTAAAGTTGTCACCAGCGGCAAGTGTTTCTGGATTTTCAACATGCCATAGCTCATACACTGATTATCATGAATCAGGTCATATTGATGGCCATTCTTCTTCAGATATTTAGAGGCTCGACGACCAAAACAATAGGGTTCGGAAAACCCCCCGGTCAATTTGCTGGTCCATTCGATAATATTGGTCATCGATTTGACATGATGCGGTCGAATGGAGCCCAGACCGACTTCAAATAAATTCATGCCCGGCATTTTGATCAGCTTAACCCTCGGGTCAACATGGGGGTAGGGCTGTCCGGAAATAACATCAACCTGATGACCAGCATCGACCAGCGCCTTGCTTAAATACTTAATATAGATACCCTGGCCGCCACCATAGGGATGGCTGCGATATCCCAGCAAACAGATTTTTAAGGGCTTGATCTCTGCGATATGCAGCGAATGCTCGCCACGCAAACGCTCAGCACCTGAATCAGGCGACTGCACGGTATTTTTGCCCAGCACCGGCAGCACATCGGCCACACTACCCAGTTTTGATTGAATTATCGATTCTTCTACTTGCATACTTGATTTCGCGCAATATTAGCTAACAGTAAGTAACAGCCACTTTCGCTGCCTTTAAAAACCTTATATTTTGAAGGGAACAGCTTAAACACCCACTTTAATGCCCAAATCCACGCCGAATGACAAACTTGGCGTTAGATCGACCGTGCCCATCAAAAATTGAGAGGGCAAAAAATGTGCAGATTCTACTCGCGCACCCGCCAAAAATCCATACCCAAATCGTTCGGATACCGATACAGTGATGAAGCTTTTGTCATGATTTGCCGACTAACGTTATAATCCTCCCCCTCAACTCGATGGAGCTAAGTAGCCACCCTATGTCAAAATCTCTCGCTCACCCCAGATATTGGCTCACTTGGGCCGGCCTGGCCTTGCTATGGCTAATAGCAAAAATGCCCTTTAAAGTGCAGCTTGGCTTCGGCAAACTGCTAGGACATCTACTTTATGTTGTGGCTAAAAGACGCCGACATATCACCGAAGTAAATATAAAGTGTTGTTTTCCCGAGCTATCTGCAGAGCAACAACAAACCCTGGTCAAAAACACCCTTATCGCTAATGCCACTGGCATTATGGAAACGGCTTTAGGCTGGTGGGGCAGCGACAAGCTACTTAAACCGCTGGTAGAGATAAAGGGGCTTGAGCATATAAAAGCCGCGCAGGAAAAAGGTAAGGGTACTTTGCTGCTAGGGGCACACTTCACTACACTGGATCTTATCGGGCGCTTTTTTAGTTATTATCTGGATTTTGACATTACCTACCGCCAGCATAACAATCCGGTGATGGAGCACTTTATTACCGGATTGCGGAAAAAACGCATTAAAAATGTTATCGAACGCAAACAGATGCGCCGGGTGCTAAAAAGCCTGAAACAAAACCGCATGGTCTGGTATGCAGGCGATCAGGACTACGGTCCCAAACACGCAGTTTTTGCACCTTTTTTCGGCGTGACGGCGGCCACCATTAGCGCCACCAGCCGCCTGGCTGCTTATAATCAATCCCCGGTATTACTGGCCTCACATTATCGTAAAGCGGATAACAGCGGTTACGTTATAGAAATCAGCGCACCCTTTGAAAGTATTCCCAGCGGCGATGATGTCGCCGATGCCACGCTAATCAATAAAGAGTTTGAAATTGCGATTCGCAAACACCCGGAGCAATATATGTGGGTACATCGACGCTTTAAGACACGACCTGATGGTAGTAAAAATTTTTATGACTAGATTTTTATCAGTGAAAAAGCCTCTCCCTGATAATGCTCTCGATAATATCGATACACGTCGGCGGTCAATTTCCTGCGCTCTGCTATCAAAATATCCTCAGCGGGTATTTCATAGCTTTTAATCTGCAGCATCTCGCCAAACAGCAGCACCGCATTATCCAACGCCGTTGAATACAAACCCAAAAAACCCTGCGGCAGCTCATCTGACTCTATCAGCGCCAGTTCCAGGGGTTTATCAAATGAGCGCACTTGCCAGCCCAGTTGACGGGCGAACGCGGCAACTTTTTCAGGGTCTTCACGCCGGTGGGGAATATAAAATACCGGATCGCTAGTCGAGTCAGCGATAAGCTGCAGATAACGCAAATAAGAAGCCTCACTGACAATACCCATATCCACAATGGGGCAGCCAATAAAATACCAGCTACTCGAACGCTGATAATGCCCTAGTCTCTCACGCAAAAACTGGTAGTGATGGCGCGTTATTGTATCCTTGGTATTCGCCTTAATATTAAAGGAAGTGAAATAGGTCAGTGCCGGAATATCCTGATCCTGATAACCAAAAATTTTGCGTTTATTAAAATATTTTCGCCAGGAGGACTGGTATTTATCCGACGCTGAAACACCCTGCTGACGTTTATCGGCAACAGCCAAGGTCGCGGTGCCATCATCGAGCAAGATAACTTTTTTGCCGGCGCTATTAGCAAGGTGACGCATAAAACGTGCGCGATAGTCGCCAATAAAAACCTGCTCTAGAACCCCCTGTTGTTGCAGCCAACAGGCTATTTTCCGCTTACCTCTAAGGAAATCAACAAGCCGCCTGGTTTCTCCAAGCTCGGTAATATCTGCCCAGTCATTACGCTCAACCAGCTGCAGGGTCTGCTGCTGGTTTTTCTCCGAGACCCCACGCAAAACCACCAGTAAGGCGTCCTCGGCGGCAATGGAGAAATATTGTCGCGCTTCAACCGCATTCAACAATTGCAGGGGCGACTCAACGACAAACAGTTGCATCATTAGACTAAGTCCTCGCCATGGTTTCTATGACATCCATTGCCACCTGCGGGCGACGATATAAATCGGTGCTATCGGCATAATGCCAGCCATTAGCGCCCAGTCTTTTACGCAGTTCAGCATCGGTAACCAGACGTTCAAGAGCCTGATTTAAATTCTGCTGCTGATAGGGGGCATCCTCTACCAATAAACCGCCCTCTCCCGCCGCAACGTGTGAGCTAAAACCGGCACTGGCGCTGACAATTACCGCAAGACCGGCGACCATTCCCTCTATGATGGCATTGCCTGCCGTTTCTACTCTGGCAGGATGCAACAAAATATCAGCCGCGCTTAATAAGTCCGGCACATCATTTCGGCCACCCCAAAATACCAACTGCTGATCAACACCCAGCTGAGCGGCCTGCTTTTGATAAGCTTGTGCATCCCCGGTGCCCACGACCCACAAACAGACCTTATCCCTTTGCAATGGAGGCAGAGCTGCCAGGGCATCAATCGCTCGATCAAGCCCCTTACGTTTAAAATCGGAACCTACCATCAGTATTACCAACTGCTGATCATCAAGCTGCTGCTCTGCTCTGATCACATCGCGCTTGCCGGAGTTAATAGCGTCACGAATGGCTGTTTTATCAATACCGGCTGGCAGGGCGTGAAATCTGTTTTCTGGAGTATGATAAGCACCTTGATAGATCGCTTTTTCGCGCTCGGCGATATAGAGAATATGCGTTTTTGATTCAGGTGCAAAAACGGCCGCCTCCATCTTGGTCATACTACGGTAACGTGCAGTTAGCTTATACCAGCTTCCATGTTTTCCCGCCGCCTCCTGAATAAAGCAGACATCACCATTGTAATAAACATCCAGATCAGGCAATCGTTTAAATCCAACCAGTACATCAAAATCACCACGGCGATATTCAAGCATTAACAAGTGATGCAGGCTTTGCATCTTGCGATGATTACTTAAACCTTTAACGGGAAGCTCGATAATATTTGCCCCCGCCAGTTTATCACCCTGCCACTGCTTGCAATAAATCGTCAAACTGTGGCCACGCCGAATCGCCTCCTTACAAATATTAAGGAAACTCTTTTCCAAGCCCCCAAAGGGGTA
>JAUXDF010000142.1 GCA_030618505.1 Spongiibacteraceae bacterium
CATGGCCAACACCAATCTTGCGACTTAAAGGCCTTGAAAAGGCCTAGGAGCTAGATTGGTGCTGGCCATGACCGGACTTAATTATCGAAAACTACCAGTTTCTGGATGGACACTAGCTAGCACCCACCCAGAAACGTTTTTTGTCGTCTTGCCCAAAACATTCACTGCGTTCACGGGGCAGGCCCTCCCTGCGAAGGCAGGGATCCAGTAAGCGTATGAATTCTCTGGATTCCTGCCTTCGCAGGAATGACGGCAAAAGGAAAAGCATGCTATTTCTGCTTAGGCACTAGCTAGCTCACCAAGACCAGATTATCCCGGTGAATAAGCTCATCCTCCCCCTGGTACGCAAGCGCCTCAACAAACTTATCACTACTAAGGCCCAGAATTTTTAAAGTATCCTGAATACTATAATTCACCAAACCCCTGGCCACCTCAACACCCTGCCGATCCACACAGGAAACCATCTCACCACGCCGAAACTTACCCGAGGCCGACTTAACACCTACCGGCAACAAACTGGTACCCGCCGCCTTCAACACCCTGACAGCGCCCTCATCAAGCACCAACTCACCTCGCGTCTGCATATGCCCCGCCAGCCACTGCTTACGAGCAGCCAAAGGCAGGCAATCAACATAAAGCAGCGTACCAACATCCTCGCCGGCAGCAACACGCATCAGGACGTCCGCCTCCCGACCACCCACAATCACCGTACTGGTTCCCGATCTTGCCGCCAACTGCGCGGCACGCACTTTGGTCACCATACCGCCACGACCCAACTCGCCGGTACTCTCTCCCGCCATCTGCCCAAGGCCCTCATCACCAGCCATAGACTCTGAAATCAGGCAAGCATCAGCATTTTTGCGAGGATCACTTTCATACATACCTTTTTGATCCGTCAGAATCACCAACAGATCAGCATCTATCAAATTAGCCACCAGCGCTGCCAAGGTATCATTGTCACCAAAACGAATCTCTTCTGTGGCCACCGTGTCATTTTCATTAACCACCGGCACCACACCCAAAGCGATCAGGGACTGAATAGTACTGCGCGCATTCAGATAACGCTGCCGATCCGACAGATCATCATGTACCAGCAATATTTGCGCAGTATGGTAGCCATGCCCCTGAAAACTCGCCTCATAAGCCTGCACCAAGCCCATCTGCCCCACCGCTGCCGCCGCCTGCAAGTCATGTATGGCAACCGGGCGCTCAGTCCAGCCCAGCCGCGTCATGCCCTCAGCTACGGAGCCTGAAGACACCAACACCAACTCAATGCCGTTATTACGCAGCTGAGCCATCTGCGCCACCCATGTCTCAATCGCCGTCCGATCAAGCCCCTGGCCATCATTGGTCAGCAAGGCACTGCCAATTTTAACCACCCAACGCTTGCTCGATTTTGGGATGCTGCGATGATTCATGCTTTGTTTTGTCCTCATTATTCTGTTGGCAGGCTCTCACCCAAAGCGCTACGCGGGGTACGCCGACCCAAGCTACGGAACGTACTCCACCTCGACATCACCATCATCTTCGTCATCGTCGCCGCCATCATCATCGAATTCATCCGCCAAACCCTTACGACGCGACGCCAGGGCACGCACTTTCACCCTGGATTCCTCCTGCATTTCTGCGACGACCTGACTTTCTTTTTCCTGCAACTCAGGATCCTGCGCCTCCGAGCGCCAAATCTCCTCGAGATAGCCCATTATCTCCCGCGACAGGCTCTCGGTACCTTGAGCACTTATTGCCGATATGGAAAACCAGGGGCCAGCCCAACCAAGCTCTGCGACAATTTGCTCGCAACGCGCCTGGCGATCCTCCTCAGGCAGCAAATCCACTTTATTTAGCACCAACCAACGATCCCGCCGAGATAAGGCAGGACTAAAGGTCTCCAGCTCATTCACAATGACCCGAGCCTGCTCCACCGGATCAGAACCATCCACAGGATACACATCCACCAAATGCAACAATAATCGCGTCCTGGTCAAATGCTTAAGAAAGCGAATACCCAAACCAGCTCCCTCGGATGCCCCCTCTATCAAACCGGGAATATCTGCCACCACAAAGCTTCGATGCTTCTGCACACTGACCACGCCAAGACTTGGCACCAGAGTAGTAAAAGGGTAGTCCGCCACCTTGGGCTCAGCGGCCGAGACTGCACGCACAAAAGTTGATTTACCCGCATTAGGCAAACCAAGCAAACCGACATCAGCCAACACCTTCAACTCCAGGCGCAGAGATCTCACCTCGCCATCAGAACCCTTCGAGATCTGTCGTGGCGCTCGATTAGTACTGGACTTAAAACGCGTATTACCCAAGCCATGCCAACCTCCCTTGGCAACGATTAACCGCTGACCAGACTCCGCCAGATCACCAATAACTTCCAGAGTATCCTCATCAATCGCCGATGTCCCGACAGGCACATGTATACACAACTCATCACCACCACGCCCGGTACAATTCTTCCCTTTACCGCCCTCGCCGCTCTCGGCACGATAGATTCGCTGATAACGAAAATCCACCAGCGTATTCAGCGAGTCATCTGCCACCAGATAAACGCTGCCGCCATCGCCGCCATCGCCGCCATCGGGACCCCCACGCGGGATATACTTTTCACGACGAAAGCTAAGACAACCATTGCCGCCCTTGCCAGCATGCACCGTTACAGACGCTTCATCGACAAATTTCATAGAGTAATCACCTTGCCTGACCGGCACTTCTCCGGAGACGCTCCCCAAATAATAGCAGCGGAAAATAATAACTTTAACAGCAGAAACAAAAAAGCCCCGTCATATAGACGAGGCCACAATAAATCCTGCAGGATTTACTTTTTAGGCAGAAACCACATTCACAAACTTACGGTTATTCGCGCCCTTGACCACAAACTCCACCACCCCGTCAGAGGTTGCGAACAAAGTGTGATCCTTACCACAACCAACATTGCTTCCCGGATGAAAACGGGTTCCACGCTGGCGAACAATAATATTACCAGCCGCCACTACCTGACCACCAAAGCGCTTAACACCTAAGCGTTTTGACTGCGAATCACGACCGTTACGAGTACTACCACCAGCTTTTTTATGAGCCATTTGCCACTCCTAATTTCTCTAAACTTAAGCGCTAATACCAGTAATTTTAACTTCGGTATACCACTGACGATGACCCGCCTGCTTGCGATGATGCTTGCGGCGATGAAATTTGATTATAGTCACTTTCTTATGGCGACCATGGGCGATCACCTCAGCAGTCACTTTACCACCCTCTACAAAAGGGGCTCCGATATTCACATCAGCACCACTACCAACCAACAAAACCTTGTCAAAATCAACAGTTTCGCCAGTAGCAACTTCCAGCTTTTCCAGCTTAAGGGTCTCCCCTTCTTTTACACGATGCTGCTTTCCACCACTCTCAATAACCGCGTACATACTCTAACTCCGCTATAATTGGCCTGCTTGCAAAAAATATTTTGAAAAACTCTTCCCAGGAAGAGGGGGCAAGCCCAGGCACCAAATCCGACAATTCCAAAACCCAAGGCACCGAGCCCAGGCAGATCGAACTTAGATTTGCTTTTTCAGGGGCGCAGATTCTACGCGCTAGCTGCAAATGAGGCAAGTATTTTCTAGCCTCTATTCACAAGCCCGGCAAAGCACAAACAAAACACTCAAAAACGGCCAAATAGATCAAACCAAACCGCAGATAAGGCCTTCTCGCTTGACAGTTCAGGAGCCACCACCTAGCATTCAGCCTCCGAAAATTCCAGCAGCCCCAAGCAGATGCAACAGATCCGAAACCTCGTCACGGATGATTTTTCCGCCGTCAACGAACTGATTATCAACAAACTCCACTCCAATGTTGGCCTTGTTGAAAATATTGGTCATCACCTGATCAGCGCCGGTGGCAAACGACTTCGCCCCTTACTGGTACTATTGGCGGCACCCGCCTGCCACTATCAAGGTAAAGACCACATCAGCCTTGCGGTTGTGATTGAATTTCTCCATACCGCCACTTTACTGCACGATGATGTTGTCGACGTATCCAATCTGCGCCGCGGCCTGCCCACCGCCAATGCCAAATGGGGCAACGCTCCCAGCGTACTGGTTGGAGACTTCATCTACTCAAGAGCTTTTCAGCTAATGGTTGCCCAAGGCAACATCCACATCATGCGGCTATTGTCTGACACCACCAATCGCATCGCCGAGGGTGAAGTCTTACAGCTTATTAAAGCCGGGGATGCTGAAACCAGCGAAGAACAATATCTGGATGTCATAAAAAACAAGACCGCCGTGCTATTTGCTGCCGCCACACAAGGAGCCGCAATTCTTGCCGAAGCGGGTAAAGCAACAGAAGACGCCCTGTATCATTACGGCCTGCACCTTGGCATCGCCTTTCAGCTGATTGATGACCTGCTCGATTACACTGGAGACCCCAGCAAAACCGGGAAAAACATTGGTGACGACCTCTCAGAGGGCAAGCCAACCTTACCCCTGATCTACACCATCAAGCACGGCACAGCCGAACAAGCCGAACTAATTCGCCAAGCCATCACCAATAAAGACGCCGAAAAACTGCCACAAGTTATTGATGCAGTTACAAAAAGTGGCGCCTTAAAATACACCCACGAACAAGCCCAACAACACAGCAATACCGCCATACAAAGCCTGGAATCACTGGATGACTCAACTTTCAAGACCGCCCTAATCAAGCTGTCTCGACTAGCGGTAGATCGCTCCAGCTAAAACACCCCTTCGCCAAATGACAAAATATTGACGCATATCTGCACAAGCACTTAAACACCACCTAAGCCCCTGCCTCTATTAGCAAATACCCCATCGATAATAATGGCTAAAACAACCCTAATCCGCTAAACTGATATGTGTGTACACCAATTATTCTTAGCACCGACATTTTTAGTATCTAGTAAACAATAGCTTCCTGACAGATGTAATAATAAAGGAATCAATATGAGCCAAGAGTTTAAAAAACAAGGTCGACTTGGCAACATTGCGATTCCCGAACCAATACGCCAAGTAAAAGACAATACAATCAATGTCTTACTTAATCAGCTAGGGGATATGTTTGCCAGCTGTGACGATCTGTTTTTTGATCTCTCCGGCCGCGCTAATAGTAATTCTGAGCAAAACCTCTACTTTGAATCAATGCGTGAAGTACGACTTAAAAAGGGCGGCCTAACGGCCAGTTTTAAAAGAGAGACTGACTCCCAATACCACGAACTAAGCTCCCCCTACGCCCAGCACAAAATACAACAAGAACCGGAGCTGACCGCCAGCTCTCTGTCGCTTATCGAAAATGATCAACTGGAGCAGAAAGTCGCCATCTCCAGCATGGTCACTAAAGCAAAAGCACTCTGTCAGGAAGAGCTTTACCACCTGAACTGCCGTTTCGATTATCTTATTGACTACAAACTGGTTAATGAGAAGAACAACCCGCTAGACCCAGAGCAGATCTGTACCGCTTTTGCCCGTGCTGCTGAAATACTCGACCTTAACATCAAGGCCAGAATCATTCTGCTCAAGCAGTTTGATCGCTTTATCATTTCCCGACTACCAAAAATATATCAGCAAGCTAACCAGCTGCTAATCAATGCTGACGTACTACCCAAAATTACCGCAACGATAAAAAAACAGGCCGATACAGATGTGAAGCAAGGCCACACGGCAGAAGTCGAGGCAGGCAACGAGATCACTCAAGGCGGCACTGAGGGTGTAATCGGCTTAACAGAGCTGCGCACCTTATTAAACAGCCTGCGATCCAGCAGCGCGACGACCCCCTCCATTGTCGCATTGGTACCGGGCTACAGCCCCTCATCGCCCAAAATGCGCCGCGATGAATTGCTATCGCTGCTTTCCCATATTCAGCAGCAACACCTATTAACTCAAGCCAATGCTGATGAAATCAGTAACGCACCCGACATTCGCGCCGCCATCAAACAAATATTATTAAACGGGCAAGAGCAAGGCGCCCCAAAGTCCATTCAACAACCCGATGAAGACATCATTAACTTGGTGGCAATGTTTTTTGATTTTGTCCTTGACGACAGAAACATCCCCATCCCTGTTCAGGCGCTGCTGGCTCGAGTGCAGATACCCGTACTGAAAATTGCTCTGAAAGACAAAGCTTTCTTTAACAACAACAACCACCCGGCGCGCTGCCTAATCAATGAAATCGCCAACGCCAGCATAGGCTGGAGTGAAACTGACAAACATGCACAAGATCATCTACTTGAAAAGATCAGCGCTATCATTCAAACCGTACATGATAAATACGCAGACAACAGCAATATCTTCGAAGAGCAACTAACGGAACTTCGCACTTACCTCAAACAGGAAAACCGCAAGGCCTCGCTAATCGAAAAACGGGTCAGCGAAGCGGCGGTAGGCAAAGCAAAAACCGATCACGCACGGGACTTAATCCAGCACCTGCTTGATGAACGCCTACAGGGTAAAAAACTACCCAAGATTGTCCCGGACTTTCTCAATCAGCAATGGAAGCAAGTGCTTTTGTTGACTCAACTGCGCGAGGGTGAGAAAAGCGCAAAGTGGCTGGCAGCCATACAAACGATGGATGACCTGGTCTGGTGCAGCCAGACCCACAATGACCAGAAATCCAGCGAGCGCCTCAAGCACCTGCTGCCCTCACTTTACGAGCGACTACAGCAAGCACTGCAACTCGTCTCGGCATCACCCGCTGACACCAAAGCACTACTGACAGAACTGCAAAGCGCCCATCAAAAGATCATCAATAATCGCCTAAGTGAAATTGAGTTCAACATCCAGGCCGCTACTGACTCAGCGAGTCAAAATATCAAAAAAGAAAAAGCCTGGCAAGAGATGAGCGCTGTTGAGCGCCAACAGGCAAAACATCGAAAGCTGGAATACGCTTTTATCAAGGCCGCTGAAAAAATGCCCATCGGCACCTGGCTTGAGTTCAGCAACAGCAATGCTCAAGGCCCGTCACGCTGCAAGCTCACCGCGAAGGTGGATGTCTCTGACAGCTACATTTTTGTTAACCGCTTTGGCTCACAGGTAATGGAAAAAGATCGCAAACAATTTGCCTACGAACTACAGAGAAAAAAGATTAAGGTACTGGACAAAGGCCCAATATTTGACCGGACGGTGAGCCGTATCAGCAAGAACCTTCGCCAATTAAAAACTGCTGCCCACTAATAAAAGGGCAGCCTTAAACCCAAAAAAGCTAGCTCGTCTCGACAATACGTACGCTGTCACCACGACCAATTGCATAGTAATTAAAGCCCAGGTCTTTCAGCTTTTCCGGCTCAAATAAATTTCGCCCGTCAAATATCACTTTATCCTTCAGCGACGCGGCAATAACATCAAAATCGGGGGCTTGAAACGTCTTCCACTCGGTACAGATTATCAAAGCATCGGCACCGGCCAGCGCTGCCTCCTTTGTCCCCATCAGGGAGAGATCAGCCCTGCTACCAACAATCGCTTGCGTTGCCTCCATTGATTCGGGATCAAAGGCTTGAACCCTGGCACCTGCAGCCCAAAGTTCCTCCATTAACACCAAACTCGACGCTTCTCGCATATCATCCGTCTGTGGTTTAAAAGCCAAACCCCATAAGGCAAACACTTTACCGCTCAGGTCAGCACCATAATGCTGCCTGACTTTTGCAGGCAACTGACGCTTTTGATTATCATTGACGAGATCAACCGCATCCAGAATGCTGGCCTGA
>JAUXDF010000331.1 GCA_030618505.1 Spongiibacteraceae bacterium
GCGGTTACCTTTCTAATTACGCGGTATGTCCTTCTGGATCTTGGTGGAGCCACCTCCTGCTCTTTCTAGCCCTTATATTTTGATCATCCACGCGGGTATTTCACAGACTATTAAAAATAGCTTTTCGAGAAATCACAAGTTATTGATTCTATGAGAAAAAAGTTTTTCCGTGGTTATCCATTCGGAATACACCGGCCCATACGACGACTATAGTTTGACCGTCAACGCTATAACCATAACGATAATTTTATAAATAGGGGGCGTATATGTCTATCCGATCGATAGCTAGAAAAACTCTGCTAGGCCATTCTGAGGCGACTTCTGAGCTTGTTAATACCATCTTTAACCAAGTTAAACACCCACTACCTGTTAGCGCTATCACCTTGTTAGGAGCGATTACGGTAGCAGGTTGCGCGCCACCCGAAAAACCGATTGATTATGAAGGAACACCGGTGGCCGCTTCGCCGTTGCCCGCCAAAGACGTGACGGTGCACCCTATCTATGATGGCCATGCTTTTAGCAGTACGTTTCATTCCGATCATTACAACAGTGATGTGATGGGCTTTTCTGCACCTTTGGGCATCAACCCAGTGGTGACCTTTCAAAATATGGGAATCTCCAATGGCGGCATCTGCTCTACGCCGAGAGTCAATTCTCAGGGGCAAATTGTTGTCGGATGTCAAGATGGAGCGCTCACTGCGCGCCAGCGAAAACTGGTTTTAATGGATGCTGATATGAACATCCTTGCAGAGAGTAAGCCTGGTGAGTGGCAGGGGGCTACGGTCACTGAGGAGGGCGTTGGAGGCGGTGTTTACCCCCATATACTTTCAGATGATTCTGTCGTAAATGGAACGGCGGCCATGACCGTTGAGCGATGGGAAGTTGTTGCTGATCCTGAGAGCGTCACTGGTTTAAGTTGGACGAAAGAGACGCTCTTTGATCTAAAAGCGCAATTCCCAAATGACCAGTTTTTCGAGGTGGTTGAAGATTATAACGGCAAGCTCTGGTTCATCACGCTTGGTGGTCTGCAAACAGCTGGTGCGAGTGTGGGTGTCATAGATCCAGTTACGGGAGTTGCTACATCGGTTGTGTTGTCCGGTGAGGCTGTAGAGAACGGCTTGGCTATAGGAGAGGATGGTATCTATGCATTAACCAATAAAGCACTTTATGGTTTCGAGCTGGATGGCAGCGGTAATATTGTCCAGAACTGGCGTCATGCCTACGATGTTACGTCAACACCACGGTCTGAATGGGTTAGCGACGGTTCTGGCACTACGCCTACCTTGTTGGGCCGAGATTTAATCGCAATCGTCGATAATGCTGAAACCCAAGTTAATCTAGTTGTGCTATTACGTGATGCGAGTGTTGCTACCGATCGTTTGGTTTGCAAGGTACCGTTGTTCTCGCCTGGTTCGAGTGTGGTTGATGTTTCTCCAATCGGCTATGGCAATAGCCTAGTGATTCAAAACTGGTCGGGTATGGACCCTGCGTCCGAACTGGGCGGCATACCCACTCTAGATGTGTTTGGCAGCATGACGAATATGACCGGTGGCTTCACCCGAATCGATGTGCGTGAAGACCGTTCTGGCTGCGATGTTATTTGGGAGCGGCCTGACCTTGTACACAATACTGTACCGCAGTTATCGACCCAAACAGGCCTTATTTATACCTATACCCAAGACCAAAGTTTCACCTCTAGAAATGCCTATTATTTTGAGGCGATTGATTTTCAATCCGGACAGACCGTATGGCGTAAATTAGCCGGAGTCGAGAACGGTGGTTTTCTAGATACCAGCTATTACAACGCTACCCTGACCTTGTCTTTAGGACCTGATGGTTCTCTTTATCAGGGGATCTTTGGCGGTCTTTTAAAACTTGAAGATCAACCCTAATGGTTGAAGCCGGGGTTGGCTCGGCTCTTAATTTCTTTTGTGATTTTTAAGCGTTCCAAAGATGTAGTTAGCTTCCATCCAGAAACTGGTAGCTTTCGAAAATTAAATCCGGTCATAGCCAACGCAAATCTAGCTCCTAGGCCTTTTCAAGGCCTTTAAGTCGCAAGATCAGCATTGGCCATGACCTCATTGTTTAATTTCTGGATGGGCACTAATTAGTTTATGGGCATGCATTCATGGGCAAAAGACGTCGCGAAATCCCGCTGTTTGATACACCAATTATTGAAACGCACTGCCACCTCGACCATCTCAAAGAGCAGGATATTCAAACTACCCTTGAAAAATCCCGCCAAATCGGTGTTGAGCGCTTTATTACCATCGCTGTCAACGCTGAAAATATTGAAACCGTGTTAGCGATTGCCCGCGAATACGACAGTGTTTGGGGCACATTAGGCATCCACCCCCATGATGCCGATCAATTTAACGCGGATATCGAAGCTTTGATACACAGCGAAAGCAGCGATAAAAAGATCGTTGCTATCGGCGAGATTGGTCTTGATTATTATTACGACCATGCTGACCGGTCTGTACAGTGCAAAGCCTTTGAAAGCCAGCTACAACTTGCCATCGACAAGAGGCTTCCCGTGGTAATTCACACCCGCGAAGCCGAAGATGACACCCGCGCTATTCTGGCCAATTTCAGCGGCCAACTGCCGCAGGCAGGTGTTATTCACAGTTTCACCTCCAGCATTGCCTTGGCTGAGTTTTGTATAGATGAGGGTTTTTATCTTGGTTTTAATGGTATCGCTACCTTTAACAAGGCGGAGAATGTCAGGGAGGTGATTGATGCCACCCCGCTTGAGCGCATATTGCTTGAAACCGATGCTCCGTACCTTGCGCCTGTGCCCTACCGGGGAAAAGAAAACGCACCTTTTTATCTGCCCTTTATCGCAGAAAAAGTTGCCGAGGTTAAACAGGTGGATGTCCAGGCTTTGCTGAAAACCGCCTATAACAATTCAATGCAGCTATTTTTTAACGAAGAAAAATGAAGATATCCACATGAGCAAATCAATGGTTTCTCCCGCACAATTCAAGTCATTATTTCTTCAAGACACTCCCTTTTTGGATGTTCGCGCCGAAATCGAATGCGAAAAAGGCAGCTTTCCCCACGCGACCAACATTCCCCTGCTAACAACGGATGAAAGGCATCAGGTCGGCAGCTGCTACAAGAAACACGGTCAAGAGGCTGCTATTGAGCTGGGACATCAATTAGTGGGCGGCAAAACCCGCGAGGAAAGAATCGAGCAGTGGTCAAACCTGGCGAAGAGCACCCCATCATTACATCTTTTTTGCTGGCGCGGAGGGCTGCGCTCACGACTCACACAAGAAGCATTGGCTGATGTGGGCCTTAACATTCCTCTTATCGAAGGCGGCTACAAAGCCCTGCGAAACTTTCTGCTAGAGCAGTTAAAGCAGCTGAGTGAAACCGGCCGTTTTATTATTATTGGTGGTAAGACCGGTTCAGCCAAAACACCCCTGGTTAATAATCTGTCCAGTGGTGTCGACCTGGAGCACTTTGCCAACCACCGAGGTTCCACTTTTGGCCGTCGTGTTTGCGGACCACCCAGTCAGGTTAACTTTGAAAACGCACTCATTATTGATTTGATAAAAAAGCACGAATCCCACCCTGACAAACCTATTTTCCTTGAGGATGAAAGCCGCCGCGTTGGCAGCTGCGCTATCCCACAAGATTTTTTTCAGACTATGAAAAACGCCCCCATCGCCATTGTCGAAGTCCCCATTGAACAGCGTATCGAACATATTCTAAAAGAATACGTACAACAGTCAGTGGAGGAGTACCTCGTTCATTTCGGCGAAAGTGGCTTCAATGAATATCAAACTGACATACTGGCAAGCCTTGGCCGCATCAAAAAGAAACTCGGCGGTGAGCGCCACCAGCAACTGGATAAAGCTTTGAGCGAGGCCATTGATCAACAGCGAAAAAACGGTAATACCGACGCTTATCGTCCTGTTATCCAACGTCTGCTGATTGAATATTATGACCCGATGTACAATTATCAAATGTCCAAGCTGGGCGAACGTATTATTTTTACCGGCAGTGATGACGAGGTACTGGATTGGGCAAGTCGGCAATAATTAGTGTCCATCCAGAAACTGGTAGTTTTCGATAATTAAGTCCGGTCATGGCCAACACCAATCTAGCTCCTAGG
>JAUXDF010000308.1 GCA_030618505.1 Spongiibacteraceae bacterium
ATTGGTGGAGACGGCGGGATTTGAACCCGCGTCCGTCAGTCCTCCGCCTGAGGATCTACATGCTTAGAGCCGTCTATTAATTTAACCGCATACAGCCCAACGGGCAGGACGTAATTGGCGAGTTCGGTGAGTGTTTAACAGCGCGACCCCGAACGAGCTTTGCTGCGATCTTGTTCTGTGTGACAGTCACTTCCCGTTTACAAGCATCCAGTGGTGACTGCTAGCAGGGTTTAAGCCGCTAGAGCGTAGTTGTCGTCGTTGGCAACTAATAAAATGCAGCTTTTTGTTTTACGAGATTCGCTACCATCTCGACATGCACCCAAGGTTTCGTAACCGGCGTCGAATCCAAATCGTCCCCGTTACTTTCCCAGTTCTGCGGGTGATTTGATCTTTCGTCACCGCACAACACTGTAGAGTCCGCCAAGTTTAGCATACTCCCCCACTTAAATGGGGGCGACAGGCTGAATTTCAATTCTTTGACGGTTTTAGGGGGTCTCCGTCGGCTAGCTGAGATTTATTTGTTATGAAACGATAGGGCTTTAGTGGCTTTGACTAATTGTGCTGTGTTTTGTTGATGGTACCATGAGACGTTGCCTGGAGTGCACCGTGCAGGCTTGGTTGTTGATGAAATAAATGGGAGTCACGGATGGAGAAGTATTTAATTAAAGTAAGTAAGCCGGCATTTAAAACCACGGTGGTAGAGGTGGAGGCAGAGTCTGAAGAGGCCGCCGCCCTGGAGGGTTTTTTGCAAGCCGCTGTTTTACCCGATGATGCCTGGCGGGCGAACAAGGCGCAGGACTATATTCTCGATATCCAGCTGGTTATGCAGACCAGTGAACAGAGCTATATTGATGATAGTGATTATATTAATGAAATTGATGATATCCACTACCTGCCTTTAAAAGCAGATTGTAGTATCGGTGAAGGTAGCGTGCCGTTGCAGCCCTGGTTAATGGAGCGGGACTCTTTGCTGCTAGCGGATATTTTGCGTGATTGGCAGCTTGCTCTGGATGCCATGTACGATGAGCACCTTAAAGAGCACACGCAGGCACTTAAGGTAATAAAAAGTAATCTAGAGGATGGAAGGTCAGGTTCTGCCGGAGCGAAAATTCTTCCATTCCCGGGCATGAAAAAGCACTAGCAAGAAAAATTGTTAGTGGCGCCTAAGGTAGGATTATATTGAAGATGATAGATCAAAGTGTTGAATCCCCCTGTGTGCGAAATTGTTGTCTGGATGATAATGATATTTGCATGGGTTGTGGCCGCCATTTGGATGAAATTACCGGCTGGCAAGCGGCGAGCGAAAATGAGCGGCGCTTGATTTTGCAGCGAGCGCAAGGGCGATATATGCAGCGACAGGAGCGTTTGTCGCAGACAGGCTTTCAGGGTGACTAAAGCTTTTCCTGTTTGCATCGTTAGTGTACCGTTTTTATCCTGCAGGGCATGGTTTGCTAGAAACTTAATACTGGGAGTTTAAAATTTATGGCGATGACGCGTGAAGAATTAACCCGGCAAATGCAGCAGGTAATACCGCTGTTAAAGCATTGTGCGGTACTGGGTATTAAGGTGTTGGATGTGGATGCTGGTAAGTTGTCACTCGAGCTGCCTTATAGTGAATTTATTATTGGCAATCCCGATACCGGCGTTATTCATGGCGGGCCTTTAACTACTTTAATGGATACCGCCTGTGGTTTTGCCGCTATTGCGGCGCTAGATGAGTTTGTGCTGGCACCTACGCTGGATCTGCGTATCGACTATATGCGTGCTGCCGATCCTGGCAAATCGGTTATTGGTGATGCCGAGGTTTATCGGGTGAGCAGTAATGTTATTTTTGCCCGTGGCATTGCCTACCATAATGAAGAAAAGGATCAGCCGATAGCACATTGTACTGCAACCTTTATGCGCCTTGATCCCGATGTGCGAAAAGACAATCGGGTGGAAAATAACAGTGCTAAAAATAAAATAGAAAAAATGTCCGGGGAGAGCTGAGATGGATTTGCATGAGTTAATGGTGCAGGCGCGAGAAAATCGCAATTTTCAGGATTTAATATCGGCGGTTCCTTATGCCCGCTTGATTGGTATGAGTTGCTTCAATCTCGGTGAAGAACTGGTATTTATACTGCCGGAAAATAGCGATAATATCGGCAATCCGACGCTACCGGCAATTCATGGTGGTGTGATTGGCGGCTTTATGGAAAATGCGGCAATCTTCCAGGTACTGGGAAATATTGAGACCAATCGTATTCCCAAGGTGGTTGATTTTTCTCTGGATTATTTAAGGCCCGGGCGTTTTCAGGATACCTTTGCGACCTGTGAAGTGGTGCGTCAGGGGCGCAAGGTGGTAAATGTTTCTGTTAGTGCCTGGCAAGTACGGCGCAATGAGCCTATTGCTAATGCTCGGACGCACTTGTTGTTATAGATGGTCTGGGCGACAAAAAAGCGAGTCAGATGCCATCAGTGCTGCCTGACTCTTGCATCTGCTGTTATGCGATCTAAGCTAATAGATGATACTAATAAAAAATGCAGCTTTTATGGTTGCCCTTATGGATGTCAATATGGATAGAGTACGCAAGACCACCGTTCGCCCCACAAAGAGCCTTGATCTGCTTTCCCATCGTGAGATCGCCGGATTGATGGCTTCCGATGAAGAAGTTTTTCAGCTTTTCCGCCAATGTGCTCTTGCCGTGTTAAACACCGGCAGCGAGCAGGATGATGCGGCACGCTTGCTTGAGGAGTATAAAGATTTTGATATTCGTGTCGTGCCGCAGTCGCGGGGTTTAAAGCTGGAAGTTTTTAACGCCCCCGCTAATGCTTTTGTCGACGGTGTAATGATACGCGGTATTCAGGATCATCTTTTTTCTGTGCTGCGCGATATTGTGTTTACGGACCACAAAATTACCCGAGGCAGTAAGTTTGATTTGCAGAACTCGGCGGGTATTACCGATGCGGTATTTCGTATTGTGCGTAATGCTGATGTGGTTCGCCCGAATGAGGCGCCAAAGTTGGTGGTCTGCTGGGGTGGCCATTCTATTGGGCGTGAAGAATACGATTATTCCAAACTGGTAGGTTATCAGATGGGTTTGCGCGGGCTCAATATTGGAACCGGTTGTGGAATCGGTGCGATGAAAGGGCCAATGAAAGGAGCCGCTGTTGGCCACGCTAAACAGCAGATCAGTGATGGTCGCTATATTGGTATTTCCGAACCCGGTATCATTGCTTCCGAGTCGCCTAACCCGATTGTCAATGAGCTGATTATTTTGCCCGATATTGAAAAGCGCCTGGAAGTGTTTGTCCGTCTCGCGCATTGCATTATTGTGTTTCCTGGTGGTGCCGGTACCGCAGAGGAAGTGTTGTATTTATTGGGTATATTGATGCACCCGAATAATGCAGAGATATCTCTGCCACTAATTTTTGCTGCACCCGAGGGGCGTGAGGAATACTTTCAGTCACTGGATGCCTTTATTCGCAAAACCTTGGGCGAGGAAGCGTCGCAATATTATCAAATAATTACCGGTCAGCCTGATAAGGTTGCCCGTGAGGCGAAACAGGGAATTGCCCGGGTGCAGCGATATCGTCGTAAAACCCAAGAGGCCTATTGTTATAACTGGCAGCTGCATATCGACGCAAAGCTACAAATTCCGTTTATTCCCAGCCATGAAAATATGGCTAATTTAACACTGAATGGTAGTTTGCCGCCCTATCAGCTGGCGGCTCAGTTGCGCTGTGCTTTCTCTGGTATTGTCGCGGGGAACGTGAAGGCTTTCGGGATACAGCAAATTATCGAAAACGGCCCCTATAAAATCAGCGGGGAAGAAAGCTTAATGACGGCACTGGATGAGCTGCTAGCAGGTTTTGTTGCGCAGCGGCGAATGAAATTGGGAGCTGGTGAGTACACGCCTTGTTACGAATTAGTCTAAATTGTGAGGAGTTACTGGCTCTGCTTATCGTTAGATAGATTCCAGAGCGTCTTCATGAAAGCCGCGAATAATATCTGTTTGAGTAAGGATACCTTTTAATTCGCCTCGCACGTTAACGACGGGCGCATGACGTATGCCAAGTTCTTTCATGGTGGTAACAGCCTCTACCAGAGTTAGGTCCAACAGGATGGTTTGGGGTGGGGTCGACATAAAATCAGCAATACGCTTTTGCTCCCAGTGCTCCTCTCCAAGAATATCGGCAAAAACACCTACCAGATCTCTTTCCGTAATCAGCCCAACCGGAAATTCACCATCGACGATAACCAGGCAGGAAAAGAGGTTGGAGCGCAGCTCTTCTACAACTTCTGCAAGTGTAGTGTCAGTCGGGCAGCTGACTACCTCGCTGGTCATATAATCACTTACCCAAATGTCACCCATAGTGTTGCTCGCCTTATTGTTTTTAGATAT
>JAUXDF010000075.1 GCA_030618505.1 Spongiibacteraceae bacterium
AATGGCAGGCTTGGGCAAACCGGTGGTTCCGGAGGTGTAGATGTAACTGCAAATATCCATAACCGTTGCGTTTCTTTTAGGAAAATTTGATCGGTCGATAGATGCAGACGTTTTGTTAATATGGCTGTCGAGGTCATGAAAAGGATTGGCAGACAGAGTCTCTTCGTACTGTTCAGTATCGATGTCAGTGTCTTTGACTAAATAAATGCTGTCTGCTGTTACCATATCGAGTTGATCCAGAACCCCGGCGATTTTCTCGCTGTGTTCTGAGCCGACCAGGCAAATACGCGCTTTGCCAATGTTGATGCAGTGAATCAGTGCCTTGCCGATAAGGCCTGTGTTGATTAATACAGAAATGGCCTGTAATCGTGAAAGAGCTAATACCATTACAAGGAATTCGGGGCGGTTATCCAATAAGATAGTCACCTTGTCATCTTTGTTAATGCCGATTTTACTAAGACCTGCTGCAGTTTGATCAACTTGTTTCTGGAGTTCTATCCAGGTGATTGTAATATCCTTGTACTGGATAGCAGGGCTGTTCGGGCGTTTTTTTGCTTGAAGATCAAGGAAGGTTGAGGGGGTCCAGTTCGTCTTAGGGAAAAACATTCCGGGAATATAAGGCGCACTGCGAAGCATAGCCGCAAACTCAAGACGGCGAGTGTGTATTTTATCGGCTAATGACATGTTTTATTCCGTGTGTTTTTGATCAAATATAATTAAAGTTTAGCGTATCTTTGAATAATGTTTCAGCGTGGAAAAACCAACTGCTCGGCGCTGTCTTCATTGCTAATCATTATAGAGGACTGACTAAATGTCCTCCGTCAACCGGCAATGCGGCGCCGTTGATAAAAGATCCTGCATCACTTGCCAGCATCAAAAGAGGGACATCCAGTTCCTCCAGTCGACCCAGACGTTTAGCTGGGGTGCTTTTGATGTAGGTTTGGCCTTTTTCAGTATTGAAGTAGTCTTCATTAATTTCAGTTTTAAAATAACCGGGGCAGAGTGCATTGACGCGAATGCCTTTGTGACCTAGTTCAAGTGCCATGGCTTTAGTCATTTGTATAACGCCAGCTTTTGATACGGCATAAGTGCTTTCACCCAGTGATACTCGAAAGCCGAGAATTGAGGCGATGTTGATAATACTACCGCTTGATTTGTTGGCAATCAGACGTTTACTGAGCTGGTTGGCAACTGTCCACGAGCCTTTTAAATTGGTATTAATAACAAAGTCCCAGCTGTCTTCGTCGACATTGATAAAGCGTTTTGAATCGCCAACCCCAGCGTTGTTAATGAGAATGGAGATCGGCCCAAATTCTGCCTCGCCTTTATCCATTGCCTCAATCACGCTTTTCTGGTCGGTAATGTCCAAAGCTACGGCCGTTGCTATGCCGCCACTGGCATTTATTTCATCGACAACGGATGCAAGCTTTTCGACACGCCTTGCCGCAACGATTACCTTGGCGCCTGCTGCAGCCAGTACTTTACTAAAGTGCGCGCCAAGGCCGCTGGATGCGCCCGTAACTAACGCCACCTTGCCTTGCACTGAGAGTAAATCTTTGTTCATGTTTATTGCCTGTTTTTTTAGCTGCCTAAATAGAAACGCTGTTTATTAGATAAGCTTTTCAGCTTCTTCTGCTAGTGGTTTAACTAATTCACCATATTGTTGCGCTTTTAGGCTGGAGGCATTACCGCCTTGTGAGCGCTTTTTTACACCTTGCAGAATGGCCGCAAACCGGAAAAATCCAAATACTAAATAGAAAGTCCAGTTCGGGATGCTTTCTATGCCTATGCGTTGACAGTACTGAGCAACATATTCCGCTTCTGAAGGGATACCAAGAGCGGCTCGGTCAAGTTTTCCAAGTCCGGGTATGACGCAGCCGGGGGGCATGCGCAGTTGCATGCATTGGTAGGCGAGATCAGCATAGGGGTGTCCCAGTGTTGATAGCTCCCAGTCGACTAGCGCTAACACTTTGGCTTCGTGATGGGAGAACATCATGTTGTCCATGCGAAAATCACCATGAACCAGCGCTACTTTGCCATCATCGGCGGGCATGTTGTTTGGCAGCCACTCCATGATAGCTTCCATGGCGGGAATGTTTTCCGTTTCCGATGCGCGATATTGTTTGGACCAGCGACCAATTTGGCGCTCGAAATAATTACCCGGTTTGCCGTAATCGCCTAAGCCGACGGTGTCTACATTGACGCTATGCAATGCCGCTAGTACGCGATTCATCTCGGTATAGATTTCTTTGCGCTGAGCAATTCTTAAATTGGGCAGAGCAGGGTCCCACAAAATTCTACCGTCGATGAATTCCATAACATAAAACATACTGCCAATAACATTGTCATCTTCACAGAGGTGATAGGCAGTAGCGACGGGAACGTCGGTATTGCTCAGGGCGGCGATAACCCGAAATTCTCTATCGACAGCGTGGGCTGATTTTAATAATTCGCCCGGTGGTTTGCGGCGTAAAACACAGCGTCCCGATTGTGCTTGAATTAAAAAAGTGGGATTGGATTGCCCATCCGCAAATTTCTTTGCGCTGATTGGCCCCTTAAAGCCAGCAATATGCTGTTCCAGATAGTCGGATAATTTATTGGTATCAAAATCGAATTGGCTCTGTGACACAACACTATCCTCTATTGTGCGCTGTATAGGTCAATAATCTGTTTGCCAAGTGCCATCTGATGAACTTGATCAGGGCCATCGGCTTGTCGGCACCAGCGAGCATAGTTAAAGGCTTCAGCCATGAAATAATCTTCTGTTAAACCACCGGCGCCATGAATTTGCATGCAGCGATCGATAATATTTTGAACCATCAGTGGTACTGTAGTTTTTGTTGCTGCGATCATATCTCGCGAAGCCTGGGCGCCAACAGCATCCATTTTAGTGCAGGTTTTCAGTACCAAAAGTCGGGCCATTTCGATCTCAGAAAAGCTTTTTGATATGTCTTCTCGTACTGATTGATGTTTGCTAAGAGGTCTACCAAAAGTAATACGAGAGTTGGCGCGTTTACAGGCAAGCTCTAAAGAGCGTTGTGCGCACCCAATTAAGCGCATGCAGTGATGCATACGTCCAGGTCCGAGTCTGCCTTGGGCAATTTCAAAACCTCGACCTTCGCCCAATAATACATTGTCTAGCGGGACGCGAACATTTTCAAAAACGAGTTCAGCGTGACCAATGGGAGCATCGTCATAGCCGAGGGTGGTAAGCGGTCGAATAATTTTTATTCCTGGGGTGTTTTTGGGCACTAATACCTGGGTTTGCTGCTTGTGTCGATCGGGGTTTTGCGGATCGGATTTCCCCATTACGATAAATATTTTAGTCCGTTCATACATGGCGCCAGTGATAAACCATTTGCGTCCATTGAGTACCCATTCGTCGCCTTCTTGTTTAATGCTCAATTCGATATTGGTGGCATCACTTGAAGCCACTTGAGGCTCTGTCATTGCGTAGGAAGATTTTATATCGCCCGCTAATAGCGGTGTTAGCCATTGTGCCTGTTGGTCAGGGGTGGCGTACTTCATGAAAACTTCCATGTTTCCGGTGTCGGGAGCATTACAGTTAAATACTTCAGGGCTCCAGACAACGCGACCCATTATTTCTGCTAATGGTGCGTAGTCAACATTGGATAAGCCTCCGTGATCACAATACTGGGAGAATTCTTCTGGTACAAACAGGTTCCATAGTCCGGCAGCTTTGGCTTTTTCTTTGAGTTCATCCATCAAAGGCAGGGCTGAAAATCGATCGTCGGCATCATGCAGTTGTTGAGCATAGCTGGCTTCGTTGGGATAAATGTGGGTAGCCATAAAATCTGCAAGTTGTTTCTGCAGTTGTTGAGTTTTTTCGCTGAACATAAACATAACTAATTTCTCTTTCAGGCTTTCTTGGGTGGATAATTTTATCTATTACTCTAAAGACAGTAGTGTAGCCCAGAGTTTTGGGCGGGTCATATTCCTAGCTAGTGTCCATCCAGAAACTGGTAGTTTTCGATAATTAAGTCCGGTCATGGCCAACACCAATCTAGTTCCTAGGCCTCTTCAAGGCCTTTAAGTCGGAAGATTGGTGTTGGCCATGACCTCTTTGTTTAATTTCTGGATGGGCACTAGCTAGTGCCTAACCAGAAACCGGAAGTTTTCGAAAATTAAGTCCGCTCCTAGCCAACGAAAATCTAGCTCCTAGGCCTTTTCAAGGCCTTTAAGTCGCAAGATTTGCGTTGGCCAGGATCTCTTTGTTTAATTTCTGGATGGGCACTAGCTAGCTGATGGCTCGCGCCTTGCCTTCCCAGTAGGGTGCGCGTAGCTCCCTTTTTAGTATCTTTCCTGCAGTATTGCGCGGCAGCATGCCGATGAAATCAATGCTTTTTGGGGTTTTATAGGGGGCTATTTTTTCGCGCGTAAATTGAATGATTTCTTCTTCGCTAGCATTGTGTCCCGGTTTTAGAACTACGGTAGCCTTAACAGATTCGCCCCATTTGTCGTCGGGTATGCCGAAAACCGCCGCCTCTGCAATTGCAGGGTGGGAAAAAAGCGCATTTTCAACTTCGGCGGGGTAGATGTTTTCACCACCCGAAACAATCATGTCTTTTAGGCGGTCGTGGATATAAAGATATCCTTCGTCATCATAATAACCAGCATCGCCTGTGTATAGCCAGCCATCGACAAGGGTGTCTTTAGTCGCTTCAGGTCTATTCCAGTAGCCACACATTGTCCAGTCTGCCTGGGTGGTAATTTCGCCCACTTCGCCAGTGGGCATATCTTCGCCATTTGCACCAACGATACGTAGTTTGCTGCCTGCATAGGGTTTTCCGCAGGACAGTAACTTGTTGCGTTCCGGGCGGTGATCATCGGGTGTTAAAAAGGTGGCCATGCCGATATTTTCAGTCATGCCATAAAGCTGCCAAAACTCGCAGTTAAAAGTTGCCTGAGATTTTTTCAAGATCGTTTGAGCAATGGGGGCAGAGCCATAAAAAATGCGTGTCAGACTGCTGAAATCAGTGGTTTTGGCTTCCGGCATATCCACAAGCATTTGGATAATTACCGGAGCGAACAAAGTGGTGCTGACTTTATATTTGGGGATGCTTGCCAGTACATCTGTTGGAATAAATTCTCGCGTAATGATCTGGCAGGAGCCGTAGTATAAGCCGTTTAATAAATTGATCAGTGCGGCGATGTGAAACAGAGGCATGCAAATTAATTGCACTTCGTTGTCGGCGATTATTTGGGTCGCACTACCTAGTGCGTCAAAGCCTTTCAGGTAGTGTTGGTTGGTATGGTATACGCCTTTTGGTTTGCCCGTAGTGCCGCTGGTGTACAATTGGATGGCCTGGTCGCAGGCCTGGTGATTCAGTTGTGGGTCATCGCCTGTAGAATTGATGTGCCAGGATTCCAGCGAGACAATGGCGCCTGTTTTGTTCTCATTCGCTGCCTGCAAGAGCACTATTTCAAGTTTGGGGTGCTGTTTTTGTAGTTCATGTGCTATGTCACTGAATTCGCTACTAACGAAGAGCAATTTTGCCTCTGAGTCCAGGATGATAAACTCAACTTCCTCATAACTTAGTCTAAAGTTAATGGGTACCAGGGTGGCGCGAGCTTTGAGGCTGGCGCCAACAATGACAGGAAACTCGGCGCTGTTTTTATCGAGAATGGCAACACGGTCGTTGACGTTGATGCCTTTGTTGATCATGGCGTTGGCGTAACGATTGGTGTCTTTGTTCAGTTTCTCGTAAGTCGTCGTGCGATCTTGAAAGATATAGGCCTTGGATGTAGCGATGGACGAGTTTTCTGCTCGAAAAATATCGGCCAAACATGAAACTGGACGCATAGCGAATTACCTTATCTAAGGGGTGTTGTGTTCTCAGTATACCCTTGCATTAATATGTCATCAACTATATTTATGAGTGGATAACATATATATTTATTTAGTATTTATCGCGGTATTAATGGTCTATATCGCTATATACAATATTAAATCTACAACAATATGAGTAATAATTATGTTTGTTTGCATTCCGTGTGATTGTGTTATGCTTGAGGTGTATGTGAGCGGGTATCAGCAATGTTATAGCGGTGGGAGGTTTTATGGCATCTAAGGCTAAATCGGTAGAAAAGCGGGAAAACACGGGTGTGAAAACTAAAAAGGTTGATGGTCGACTGGTAAGAGGCGCACGAGCCAAGGCAGCGATACTGAGTGCTGCTATTGATATTTTTTCCGAGAAGGGCTTTGATGGAGCCCAGACATCAGAGGTTGCCAAAGCGGCGGGTTATGCCGAGAGCACGGTGTTTTTACATTTTAAAAACAAGCATGGCCTGGTTCTGGCGATTATGCAGGATTTTTACCAAAACCTGATGAGTGGCGCTAACATTATTTTAGCAACGACAAGTGATGGTGAAGAGCAGTTGGTGGCTTTAGTTCAGCATTATCTTGTCGAGCTTATGAAGTGCTGGAGAATTGTCAGGCTGTTTGCAACCATCGCTCGTTACACTGAGGATGAAACTCTGGCGCAATTTATGGAATACAATCGCGCCTATACGGGGTTGTATATTGATATATTCGAAAAATTAAAATCCGATCAGGTTTTTCGTGAAGATGTTGATGTCAGACTGTTGCGCGATATGCTGTTTGGTACAATTGAGCATTATGCTTTGGCCAATCTTGTCAAGGTGGACGCTCAGGGTATTGGTGCTTTTATCGAGAAGACCTTTGCCATTCTTTTTCATGGTGCAAAAGTCGCTCCGTCGCCTGTCGGGGCTTCCCTGGATAACGAGGGCGTTGAGAAAAAGCTGGATGAGATATTAGCTTTGTTGGCTTCCCCGGGTTCGCAGTAAGCATAATCCTCTTTGTGCGGGAATGGTTTTAGAGTAGGGGTTCCGGAGTTGCATACACTGAGCGATAGAAGACGCGCGCCATGGTATCAATGGCAATTTCGTCGTCTAGTGTTGAGTTGTTTGATTCTCCGCCCTCAATGAGCCAAATGTAACAGAAGTAATCCATCATTGAACCGATGGCTGAGGCCATGATTTCCGGGTGTGGATTGGGGGCTTTCGCTAAGCCTTTCGCTTCTGCAGATATGATGGATACAGTAATTCTCTTGCGTGCATCGGCACGAATATCTTGCCAGCGCCGTTTGAAGTGTTCATCCACCATGGCGGCCTGAAACATGGCGGCCAGCTCTGCTGAGTGGTCGCGACAACTGTGCCAATAGATAGCGCACAGTTCGCGTGTTAAGGCGTAGGGTTCGGTGTCTCTGGTATTGAGTGCTGACATTCTTGTCAGGGTTTCAGTCTTGAAGTCTTCGGCCAGTTGCTCTAGTAGTTCTTCCTTGTTTTTAAAGTAAGTGTAGAAAGACCCAGCTGCACAGCCTGCTTCACCGGTAATGTCAGTGATGTTGGTATTAGAGTAGCCTTTTTGTCTGAACATCTGCCGTGCGGCAGAAAGTAGTGCAGCACGGCTGCGAATCCCGCGCGCAGTCAGTACTGTCCCGTCTGCAGGGAGCTCATTGTTGGCTTTTTTGTTTGCGGTGGTTTGGGGTTTACTGGTTTTCAAATGCGTTCACTATCTGATACTTCTTTGTGGATGTTATCGCCGATGTCACTGGTGGGCAAGCGAAGTAGTCGCAGTGCTTCTTCTTCAGTTTGTAGAAATTCATTTTTGTTCGTTGTGACACAAAATTCAACCATGATGCCGTTGGGGTCGTTCAGGTAGATCGATGTGCACCAACTGTGATCCATCTTGACTATTTCGTCCAGTCCCTTGGCTTTTAATTGCTCAACCTTGGCATTGAGTTCTTCAAGGGTGTCGAGTTTAAAGGCTATGTGATTTGACCACTGGGGAAGCCCGAGGCTAACGGTAATGTCAGTTTTATAGTCGGCTTCTTCGCCGATGTCGTTGAACTCGAAAAAGGCTAAAGCATCGCCATTTCCCAGCGCAAAGAAAAAGTGGCGGAAGTAGCCGTCTCCCAATAAGTGATTTTCAGTGTGAAGCAGACGCAAGCCAAGTTTGTTGGCGTAAAAATCGTAAGTTGCTTCTGTATCACGGGTTGTGTAGGCGACGTGATGCAGTCCTTTGGGTTCGATAGATGCGTTAGTCATACGATTTCCCCCTTGTATTTAATAGCATTGATTTGAATTTTATATCTATATGAATTAAGATTCAAGTTAAGTTGATTTATTATTCAGTTTTGTTAAATTGTAATTTTTTTTATTACTTATATAGAGGAGTTGTTCTAATGGAGCTTACTGAAAGTCAGGTTGCGATACGCGACCTATATCGCAACTACATGACAAATGAGCTTGAGCCTCGAACCCCAGCTTTTGAGTCCTGCGAAGAGTCCGTTTTCCCCTTTATGAAGAAGATGATTAAGGATCTTGGCCTCGATATGGCCGCCGATGCCATCCTTAAGAAAGGTAGGGGTGGCGAGAAGAGTGAGAAGTCTGAAGGGCTTGATGACGAAACCGCCGCGTTGATGCGTTATGCGGAAACCCAGTTGATTATAGAAATTTCTCGTATTAACCCCGGCTTTCAGCAGAGCTTTGGAGTGAGTGTGGGGCTTTGTGGCGGCAATATTGTTATTCGCGGTACACAGGAACAAAAAGAGAAGTACGCCGTACCGTTGTTGCGTGGTGAGAAGGTAGGCTGTTGGTGTTTGACAGAGCCTGGTGCTGGTTCGGATGCTTTTGGCTCAATGAAGACTTCGGTAAAGCGCGATGGCGATTTTTATGTAATGAATGGTTCCAAAACCTTTATTACCAATGGCCCCGATGGCGAGATTTTTCTGGTTTATGCTCGCAATGAAGAGGATGCCAGTATTCAGGCGTTTATCGTCGAGCGAGAGTTTGAAGGTTTGAGTACCGGCAAACCTTTTAAGAAAATGGGTATGCGCTGTTCGCCCACTAGTGAGGTTTTCTTTGATAATGTTCGTATTCCTGTTTCCAATATTTTAGGTGGCGGTAATAAAGATCGAAATCATGTGCGTAAATCTTTATCTCGTGAGCGTATGGGCATTTCTATTATGGGCTATGCCATTGCCGATCGTTGTTTTGAAATTGCTCGCGATTACGCCAAGGAGCGAGAGCAGGGCGGCCAGCCAATCGCCAATTATCAGTTGATACAAGAACGTCTGGCGCGCATGTATATTGATGTGAGTAATGCGCGGCGTATTGTTTATGGTAGCTCTGCATCAGCTGAGGGGCTTTCTGCGCTAGACGCTAGTGCTGCCAAGCTGTTTTTGGCGGAGGTAGGCACCCGTGTCGCTACTCAGGCGATTCATATTCTTGCCGGTTATGGTTATATGGAAGAGTACAAAGTAGAGCGTTTGATGCGTGATGCGATGTTGCTTGAGCTGGGTGGTGGTACGACTGAAATCCAGATTCTAACTATCGCACGTCATATTCTTGCTGAATAGCTGAATAGCTGAGTTGATGGCCGGATAATATTGGCTTTAGGGCCTGCCGGCCTATTATTGATATTGGTGTGAGTTGCGCATTGGAGTTATCTTTGTTGGCGGTAATGCCTTTGGGCTTAAAAAAGAAGAGAGCAGCATGGTGAATATGCGTATAAAGTTGCGTCAATGTCACACAACTGCTTCAAGTAAATGAAAAAATTGTCTTGCGGCTATAGTTTGCCTACACTCAATTAATAATATTTTATATTTTATCTAACTTAAGGTCAGACCAAACGCATGAAAATCAAACAATCCGGTTCCTTGTGCTCAGCTATTCATTCTGCAAGTAGTGCAATGTTTATGCCGTTTCCTTTTCGCTGGGATGCAGCATTAAAGACCTTGGTCGTGGCATCGCTGGTATCCCACGGCAGTATTCAGGCAGATGAAATAGATGAAGAAGAATTTGATTTGAATGTTCTGGAAGAGATTATTGTTACGGCGCAGAAGCGTATGTTGACGATACAGGACACGCCTCTTGCAGTAACGGCACTAAGTGGAGGAGAGCTTGATGAGGCTCAGATTACCAATGCGATGGATTTGCAGATGTCTGTTCCCAATATGTCCATGACTAAGAGTAATTTTGCCGCCTCGAATATCACTATCCGGGGTATCGGTAATAATGCCGTTAGTAGTGCTGCTGATAGTGGTACGGGCGTGCATTTTAATGGCGTGTATTTAAAAGCCAGCCGAATTTTTGAAACAGAGTTTTACGATACCGAGCGAATTGAAGTTTTGCGTGGCCCTCAAGGTACGCTCTATGGACGCAATACGACAGCCGGGGTTATTAATGTTATCAGTAAAAAACCCCAGGATATTTTTGGTGGAGATGTTAGCGTTCAAGTAGGTAACTACAATAGTGTTAAAACTAAAGCGGCTATTAATATTCCGTTGACGGATAATCTTTGGCAGCGTTTTTCCGGGTTTTATCTGCAAAGAGACGGGTATGTGGAAAACAACCATACGGGTAATGACGTT
>JAUXDF010000419.1 GCA_030618505.1 Spongiibacteraceae bacterium
AAAGGCAATTAATGATCCAACTAATACTTATGGGCAATACCCTAGTCGGTATTTTTTTGTCACACTAGGGCCTCTGTAGTGAGTTCCGTAATAGGTCTCAACTTGAACCTGAGCTGGCGAACGCCGGTCTCAGGTTTTTTTTCATCTATCTATTAAGGGGCGAGGGTAATAATAGTTTCCTCGTCCCTAGGGCCACAGCGCCAATATAAAGAACAGCAGCGCCTGGCTCTACGTAAATACAGTAGTACACCCTACCTACTGTATTCTATACTCGGATATATCATATTAAACCAAGCTCTCAACATCAAACCTATGCCAAATCCTGCTATGTTACTACCTTACCGTTATTTAAGCCTGCTACTTGCCTGCCTCCTTTTACAGCACTCGATAAGCTCTGCCCATGCCGATGATGCGGCGCAGGCGGCAGACGGCAGCAAACGACCACGCATTGGGCTAGTGCTAAGTGGTGGCGGTGCCCGAGGTATGGCACATGTGGGCGTGCTGCAGGTATTACATGAGAACCATATTCCAGTCGATGTTATTAGTGGTACCAGTATGGGGTCGATTGTGGGGGGCTTCTACGCATCCGGCCTAAGCGTCGATGAAGTTAGTACGCTAATGCTTACCCTACCCTGGAGTGATGCCTTTCGTGACTCAAAGGGCCGCGACCAAGAACCCCTGCGACGCAAACAAGAGGACTTTGAACAACTAATTGATTATCAACTAACCCTGAAAGATGGCAAAATCGTCCTGCCAAAAGGCGTGTTATACGGACAAAACTGGATGCTGATGCTACGTGCATCACTGGCCCATGCCGCTGAAGATCGCTCCTTTGACGAACTGCCTATTCCCTTTCGCACCGTTGCCACTGATCTGGTTAATGGCGAAGAGGTGATTCTCAGCGAAGGTGATCTTGCCATCGCCATTCGAGCCAGCATGGCTTTTCCCGGCGCCCTTGAACCAGTAAAGCTAAATGGTCGTTTGCTGGTCGACGGCGGGGTTGTCAACAATATCCCCATCTCTTTGGCAAAAGCCATGGGCGCGGATATCCTAATTGTTGTTAATATCGGCACCCCGCTGAAAAAACGCGAAGAGCTGGAAAGCTTCTTAAGTGTCACGGGGCAAACCAGTAATATCATGGGCATCAAACAGCAGGAAGAGAGCCTGCGTCAACTATCCTCTAAGGATATTTTGATCACCCCCGACCTGGGTGACAGCAGCATCTTCAGCTTTGATCAAACCGAAGCATTAATAAAGGCAGGCAAGGAGGCAACCGAAGCATCACTTAAAAAACTGTCTGCCCTGGCACTTTCAGAACCCCAATGGAAGGCCTATCAGAAAAACCTCAACAACAGGCGCCTGCAAACCCCGCTCGCACCCGTTATTGACCGTATCGAGCTCAATAACAATTCCTCCGTATCTGACACCTTACTAATGTCTTTACTCGAAATAAAAGCTGGCGAGCCACTGGATATCAAACAACTGGAGAACTCCCTAAACCGCATTTATGGTCTGGGTTATTTTGAAATCGTTGACTACAAACTTATCCAACAGCAACAGCAAACCGTCTTGGAAATTACCGCCACAGAAAAACCCGGCCATGATAATTACTTTAAATTTGGCATGACACTAAGTGACGATTTCAGTGGTAACGGCAGCTACAGCCTAACTACGGTCTATACACGAGTCACCGAACGAGGCAATGAGTGGCGAAGCTTGGCGCAACTAGGTAATGAACACCTTTTTTACAGTGAACTTTTTGTTCCCCTCAACCGCGATGTGGACTATTTTGTCTTGCCCCGTATTGAATACAAAAGTCGTCAACTGAATATATTCGACGATGACCACAAAAGAGTGGGTGAATACGATGCTGAAATTTTTATCGGTAGTGTCGCCATTGGCCATCATTTCAGTAATTGGGCGGAGATAAAGGGAGGAATACACAGTTATAAGGCCAACGCTGATACCACCATATCTACCGATCAATTCCCCAGCGCCAATTTTCACAACAGTGGTATCTTTATATCAGCTAGTATCGACACCCTGGATGACGTTGCCTTTCCCCGCAAGGGCTTTTATATCAACTCCAGCTATAGTGAACAATTAGAAAGTTTTGACTCGGACTGGGCATACTCAAACTTTAATAACGATTTTCACTACGCACACAGCTGGAATAAAAACACTGTATTTGGCTCCATTGTCCTAAATCAAACCGTTGATTCCGATCAGCCTTTATATGGTTTCCAGTCCTTGGGCGGATTTTTCAGGCTTTCAGGTTACGCCAGGGATGAATTATTGGGACCACAAATGTTGTTTGCCCGCCTTATTGCTTATCACCACTTAAATCAGCAGAAATTTTCCCTTATGGATCAGCCCGCCTTTGTTGGACTGTCTCTGGAAGGCGGTAATATATGGACTAAACGCAGTGATATCAGCAGCAGTGATCTATTGCTAGGTTATACCGCCTTTATTGGTATAAAAACCTTCCTCGGCCCTATCTATTTTGGCCACGGTTATACAAAAGAAGGACAACATAGAACCTACCTTCACCTCGGTCATGGTTTTTAATAAAAGAACAAACAGGTTTCATTTTCATGCGAAGAAATTTTTCATTGCTTATGGTATTTTCAATAGTGGGATTTTTTTATAGCGACACAGCACTGCTGGCTCAAGAACTTGTTTGTCCAAAAGACAGCTCATCCAAAGGCGCCGCTCCACCTGCTGGCATCGAGCTTTATTGTGCGAAAAATGACGGTGTTTTTCACGGCTTCTATCAACGCTGGTATGAAAATGGCCAGCTAATGCTTGAGCAAAACTACAAAAATGGCAAGGCGCATGGAGAACAAAAATCGTGGTGGCCAAACGGTCAGTTAATGATGCAAGGCAGCAGCATTAACGGCAGGCGCTACCGTCACTACCAATATTGGGATATTAACGGCAAGCCCAAACAGATTGATACTGAAGTCGTCAAAAAAACCATAAAACAGTGAAAGATTAAAGCCGGGATAGGGGTAGGCTACACTCACGTCATGCCTACCCAGATAACAAGACGCCAATTAAAAACGGTAACTCGCAGAAACCAGCATCTGCTTACGATCCGCAAAGCCGCCATACTCCATCATCACTTCAATTTCCTGGACAATATTCCATCGCGCACCCAGTAAATAGTTAACGCTCTGATCTGCCTCAGTATCAACT
>JAUXDF010000138.1 GCA_030618505.1 Spongiibacteraceae bacterium
TTGAATTTGGCCTGATTGCGCGAGCAATTTTTAACACATTGGTTGCATGATCTTTTTCAAGATCTTCCTCTGGACGATTCCAGGTTCCATCTGCACAAATAACGATATTTGCCATCACCTTTCTCCTTCTAAGCGCTTGATAAGAATAAAACAACATAACGTTGAAAAAACACCTGTTAGTATCTATAACTTATACACGACTTCACAAGCACTAAATACTCTGAAATCGATTTATTTCCAGAGCCGCATGATGCTTTAATCACAAACTCCTTCCAAGGCAATAACCAATATGGCAAGCCCCAAGTTTTTGCTGGTTAACGAACAAGCGTATATCCGCGACTTCATCAGGAAAATGCTTAACAATCACTTCCCCAGTTGTATGATTGCTGATGCCAGCCGAGCCAATAAGGCACTGGCATTTCTGGCGATGAATCGTTTTGATATGGTTATTTCCGATCAAATTCTGCCAGATATGTCAGTTATTGATTTTGCCAGCACAACCCACAAACAGGAAACCAACAAAAACACCTCCTTTTTGGCTATCCTGGAAAAAACACCGGAAGATGATGAAGTGTATGATCTTGAAGAAGTCGGCATTAGCAAACATTTAGTTTTACCCATCAACGCCAAAACAATGATCAACAGTATTACCGGCATGCTGGAAGCAAAGGGAAAGCTACCCAAAGATTTTAAAGAGCTTCCACCTGGCGTGGAAGTATCCGGCCTGGCCGCGCTCTCCTTTGGCAAGGGTGATGCAGGCAAGAGAAAAGGCCCCGAAGCCAAAGGACGGGTTACCTTGATTTTTAACCGGGTTTCCTCCGAAGCTTTTGTAATGTCCTCTTCGTTAAAAGAGATCAACTGCCTGTGCAGTGCCGAAGATTTTTACCCTGCTTTAAAAGATAAAGTGCATATCTCACTCTATGAGCTGAGCGGAGATTATGTTGTTGAGATGGATGCCTTTGTTGCTGGCCTTTCCTTGGCTGAGCCAAAAATTAATGCAGCCGGCATTAAACTACAGTTGGTACTGGATGACATGCGCCCGGACAAGGCAGGTTTGTTCTCGAACTTTATCTCTGGATAGATTGTTTATCTGCAGATATGTATTTGCCAGAGAACCCCAACACTACATAGAAGGGTGCACCTAAAACCAGGCACAAGCGCCTCCGCACCAAAACAATTACATCAAGCACCTGACGGTGCGCGGGGCGCACCCTACAAAGGGTCAATCAACACCCTTCATTTAACGATTAATAATAACTGTAACGCAACTCCAGCCCGTAGCTGCGCGGCATACCTTTCGTCACAATGGCTGCACCCATGTTGCCTGCGGTATGGAATCCACCAGCAATGTAGTCTTCATCAGTCAAGTTATTAACAAACAAAGTCATGTCTAGGCTATCCAGTGCGCTGGGGGTAAAGGCGAGACGGAAATTAGCAATAGTGTAATCATCAAGGGTTGATTGTTCATAATCTGCAGCTTGAAAATCAATGCCGGTATAAACTTCATCACGGTAATAGACTATCAAACGCGGGGTATACAAACCGTGATCCGCGGCTATATCGTAGCTGGCGGTAAAGGACCAAGTGATTTCGGGTATTGAACCAAAGGGCTCATCGGAGCGATCAACAATAATATTTTCAAGGCCACCGGGGGTACGCTCTACTGCGTTCATTAAAAATTCGTCATAGGAGGCGTCGGTATAGTTAGCACTAGCCGTCATCAATAAACCACTAACAGGCATAACAGTCAGCTCCATCTCGATACCCTTGACGGTTGATTTGCCGGCATTCGATATAAACAACTCTACATCGGCAATCGTCTCACCCGTTTGCGCTACGCGTACCTGCATGTCGGTATAATTCATATAATATAATGCGGTGTTAAAACGCAATCGTCGATCCAGCGCATCAATCTTAATACCTATTTCGCGGCTTACCACCTCTTCGGGTTCAAATAACTCCAAAGCACCACCTTTGTTTTCAAACCCTCCCGCCTTAAAACCCTCGCTATAGGTAAAGTAGAGCAACACACTGTCCATGCTGGTACTCTCATCAAGAATATCTTCTGGCACATTAAATGAGGCGGTTAGCGTGGGGGTGAGTTTATTCCAGGTTTCGTCCTTTTTGAGATCTGCATGTCCAACGTCATCGCTAGTGAATGTACCCAGAGGCAAACCCCGGTTAGCATAATAAGCGGCGGCCTCGTCAAAATCACTGGCTCCAGGGTATTCATAAAGACCAGGAATTGTGACGCCAGGAACAATCTCAAGCTCACTAATAGCAATACCCTGCTGATTTAAGGTATCCACCAGCTCGGGCATATCTATCTCATAAGTCTGAAGGTCTCGCTCACGTTTTTCCCAAGTGTGACGAACACCCAGAGTCAGCTGAAACCACTCATTAACATCATAGGTGCCTTGAAAAAACAAGGCTGCAGTTTGGTTATTTATTTCGCTTTGGGTGGCAAAGAAGGTATTGATAGCAACGTTATGTGGCTGACCCAGGATATCCGTTTCGTTATAGGCAAATGAGTTAGGGCCAATCAACTGCGTAAAAGGATTATTTTCCATCCGCTCATAAGCCAAAAACAGCCCGGTAGTAAATTGCAGGCTCTCATCAAAGGCCGAACCAATCAGCTGTAATTCCTGACTAATCTGATCACGCTCTTCATCATCAAAAGGTACGCCGGCTGCAGACAGTGTATTGGTAAGGGACAAGGTACCATTACCTAACAAAGCCAGATCGGTAGCATCCTGATCATTCTCCTTAATAATATCTTTTTGCCAGCTATAGCCGGTAATACTTTTAACTTCGTAGTCTTCATATTCCCAGCTCAAGGTGGTCGCCAGGATATTACTTTCCATCGTTGACTGGCTGGGGCCGTTGATCGAAATTTTATTGTCTTCCAACAGCTCTTCACTTCGCTCGCAGCTAGTTTGGAATTGAGCGTTCTGGGGGTATTTCAGCGCGGCGATGTTTGCCTCTGGATTAGAAAAAATACAGCTGGTTGCCAGACCCCGCTCATTAACCTTGGACCAATAAGAAAACACATCAACACTAAATATATCGCTAGCCTGCCAATATATACGCGCCGTGGCCGCAAGGCGCTCTTCATCAGCGTAGTACTTACCATCGATAACATTTTTCATATAACCATCAAGCTTGGTGCTACCTAAAGACACTCGCATCGACAGAGTCTCATCATTTAAGGGAATATTGGCGCCCACCTTGACGTTCTGACGACCAAAGTTACCAACTGTCGCATCCACATAAGCCTCGAACTGCTCAGTATGAGGTTCCTGAGTAGTCACTAATAATGCACCACCGGTATTGTTTTTCCCAAACAAGGTGCCCTGTGGACCACGCAACACCTGTATGCTCTGGGTATCAACGGTATCCAGCAACTGTGAGTCAGTACGCGCAATATAGATGCCATTGATATAAACACCCACCGCAGGATCAAGCGCTGCAGTTGCTTCACGCTGACCAATACCGCGAATAAAAATTGCGGGAGACTTGGTACCCTGCTCACTAAAGGTTAAACCGGGAACACTTTGCTGCAAATCTCGAGTGTTACTGATACCAGCCTCCTTCAACGCATCGGCACTAAATGCTGATACCGCAACCGGGCTATCCTGCAGGCTTTCCTGGCGCTTTCGAGCCGTAACGATAACTTCTTCCAGCGCGAAGATTTCATCATCCAACAGCTCGTCATATTCATCAGCAAACAACAGTGGTGAATTGATAATTACCAGAGCCAGAGATATAGCGCGGGCAGGAAACTTTTTATTACTCATGAGATTGCTCGTATTTTGTACATATTTATTTGACCAAGGTTCGTGGTATCACCTTGTTCCAATTTGGCATATATAAATCACCTTCCACTTATTATGGTACAGATATCGGCTAACCGCCTATTTTGTTACAAGTATTATGTGCGCCACTATGCAAATTGCGGACAAGCCGACAAGCTTCAGCTATCTACCATTAATTTATAATGGGGCATATTCATGTATAATGCCTCAATAAACAAATTATAAATTGCTGTAAAAACACCCTTTATGATGTTTGTGCCAGCTCATTTTTCCGTAAGGTAATTGACAATATGGCAATTTCAAATGGCATGCGAGTAATTGGCCGCGGACTTAAAACAACACAAGATCTATTCATCGATGCGATGGGCGACCCTCTTGGCACAGCCTTGCCCCTGGATGCCGATAAGATCCTCACCCCCTCGTTTTTAAATCACCTATTGCAGCACGATGGCTTGACGGATCTTGCCCAGGCAGGGGAAATCTCCAGTGTTGAGCTACTTAACATTACCGCAGCAAGTAGCAACTGCAACAATCTGGTGATTGGCGTTAAATGGCATCGCAAACAGGAGACAGCGAACCACATTGAACTGCCAGACACGCTGTTTATCAAACTTCCGGTTAAAACCCTAGCGGTTCGTTTGTTTATGAACCTGTTTGGCAGCTGGCAACTGGAATGCGATTTTTATCGAAACTTTTCCGATGATTTTCCGGTGCGGCTACCCAAGGTTCACGCTGTCGCCACAAAGCGAAGTCGCTTTGTATTAATGCAAGAAAACCTCAATGCCGACAGCTCGGTACAGCTGTTTAGCAATGTTGACATGATCAACGGGCCCTCCCTGGAGCGTGTGCGACACTGCCTGAGCACCTTTGCTAAAATCCATGCAGCTTATGCCGATACCAGCCCTGCTGAGCGTGAACGGTGCTTGCCGATAGCCAATCATCCCTACCTTTCTCCGGAAATTCGTGCGCTTGGGGGTGTTTTAAATAACAAGGCAGCAGCAATTTGTCGCAAGCGGGTGCCACACCTTTTCCCCGCCGATGTGGCCGCCACCCATAAACGGGCTATGGCTAACTGGGACAAATTAATCGAATGGTGGTTTAGCGAGCCACTAACGCTGATTCATGGTGATAGCCATATTGGTAACTTTTTTGTCAGCGGTAATACGATGGGCATGCTGGACTGGCAAGCCGCCCATTGGGGCAAAGGTATTCGAGATGTACAATATTTTTTAATTGACTCTCTGCCCGTCGATATTTTGGCTGAACATGAACAGGAGCTGGTTAGACATTATATCAAAGAGCTTGAAAACAATGGTGTTGAACTATCCTTTGAAAAGGCCTGGGAACAGTATCGGGCTTTTTCCTTTCATACTTTGTTCACTATCGTCACCTCATACGGGCTCGGTGGCTTAACAGAGGCGGACCAGGTAATGGATGAGGTTTTTGTGCGGGCGGTGGCGGCGATTAAGCGCGTAAAATTTGCTGAGTGGCTAGATCAAATGCTTGATGAAAAATAGGCCTGCCAAGCCACCTCAATAAATTACTTTTCCTCATCATTAAATAATAAAACCCCCGGCATGACCGAGGGCTTTTGTTATACCGCAACTAACGCTGACTTAAGCAGCGACTCATTAAAACTGATAGCCGAGCGTAAGACCATAGGTTCTTGGTGTACCCACCTGACCTTGCATAACACCCAGATCAGACCAGGACAAATCAGTAAAATAATGTTCATCAGTGATGTTTTTCGCCCATATAGTGGCGTTAAAACCACTATCCAAAAGAATCCCACCACGAAGATTAAAGGTGGTATAACTATCAATCGTTGTCCTGGCATCACCATCTGGGCCTGAAAGATTTTCATCCCGGAATATCAAGTCCAGACGAGTAAACCATTCTCCACCATTCAGCAGATCCATCGCACGGGTATAAGTTGCATTAACATTAACCGACCACGGTGGCACGTTATTTAAGACCTTGCCAGAGAGGTCTTGCGTACAGGCCGCGCCAATCCCTGCAGCATCGCGCTGCTCTGGCGTACAAGGTGCTCCTTTAAAACTATCGTATCTAGCATCGGTATAGGTCAGCGCACCGCCAACAAGAAACTCAGTGCTAACAGCTACCGCAAACTCCATTTCCACACCTTGGGTGGTAACATCAGCGGCGCGAACAATAGCAGTTCCCTGACTACCTTCAGGGACGACAACCTGGTAGTCATCAAAGGTTTGATAAAAAACAGTACCATTTAAACGCAAACGACTGTTCCATACCGTTGACTTAACACCAAACTCAATATTATCGGATATCTCTTTATCAAACGTGTCATCAATTTTATCTTCAGCCGGAACACCTTCATTCAAGCGATTAGCCGCTACGTTAAATCCGCCGTGTTTATAACCACGATCCAAACTACCATAGAGCAATACATCTTCATTAAGATAGTGGCTGACCTTAACGGTGCCTGACCAAGCACTAAAACTTTCTTTATCATCAAAGGCTGTAGCATCCACTGGAGGCCATAAATGTTCGGGAAATGTTGGCAAACTAACCGTCGTGGTTTGTTCTTGCTCCGCGCTCAAATCATCTTTTGAATAGCGCACACCCAGAGTGATCGCCCAGTCATCAGTAACATTAAAGGTGTTATGAAAAAAAGCACCAAAACTATCCGTTTCTTTCTCCGGGTTATTGATGTTGAGATCAACAATGGTAGGCAAATCCAATATTTCAACCGGATCAGAAATATCCCTGACCACCGTAACACGAACCTTGGTGAGAGTGTCCAAAGAGTTACGGGCAAAATACAGGCCCGCAAGGTATTCCCATGTGTCTCCACTATATTCCAGGCGAAACTCCTGACTAAAGTTATCACTAACTGTGCGCTGATTGATTAGCTCACCCATATTAATAGCGGAGCCATCGGAATCACCGCCAAAATTATCTACGTAGTTTTGATAAGAAGTAATCGATGAGGCCAGATACTCATCATTTAGCTCCCACTCAAGATGCAGTGCAGCATTTTTTACTTCTCCGGTTCCTGCTGTCTCCAGATTAGCAAACACCTTGTAGTCATCATCTATGGGGTCAGGTACAACGGGGCCTCCATACGGCCAAGTACCATTGTTTTGCATCTGCCGCCACTTTTCTGCAGTAGTCGAATATTCTACGACCTCCCTGGCATCGTTATATTTATTGGTAAAGCCTTCAAGGGTGAGAATCGCTTCAAACTCCATTGTCGGTGCATAACCAATTCTCATCCGGCCGCCAGTACTATTAGTATCCGGCGCCTCAGTTTTTTTCCACTGCTGAGGATCACTCAAGTCGCTCGCTAAAAACACATCCTGAAAACCATCTGTCTCGGAATGATAAGCAGAGATACGAACACCCAGCAGATCTTCGATTACCGGAATATTCACAGAACCTTTCACACTACCGTGATTGTAATTGCCTACGGTACCTTCAATTTTTCCTTCCAGCACATCATTTTCCGGCCGCTTGGTAATATAACTGATAGCACCTGCCGGCACATTTTTACCATAGAGCGTACCTTGCGGGCCACGCAAAATTTCTACCCGCTCGACATCGGGCAGTTCTGCCAATGCAGCACCGAGAGTACCCTGGGCGACATCATCAATAAAAATGCCCACAGCAGGCGGCAAGGTAGCATTAAAAGGCGGCGTTCCTATGCCTCGAATACGAATCTGCGTACCAAAACCAGTGCCTCCTCGAGCCTCTATGTACAGGCCAGGAGTCATTTGAGCAAGATCTTTAAAGTGTGTTGTGCCAGATGCATCCAGCGCATCTGCACCCATGGCAGTCATTGACACAGGAACGTCCTGAATACTCTCTGACTTTTTCTGTGCCGTTACAATAATTTCTTCGATTGCCAGGTCGGACAGATCGAAATCCTCATCCTGGGCCGCGGAAAGCTGGGAAAAAGTG
>JAUXDF010000346.1 GCA_030618505.1 Spongiibacteraceae bacterium
GCCAACGCAAATCTAGCTCCTAGGCCTTTTCAAGGCCTTTAAGTCGCAAGATTTGCGTTGGCCATGACCTCTTTGTTTAATTTCTGGATGGGCACTAGCTAGCGACAGCTCTCGGCAAAACCCTTGGAGTCTGTCGGATTTAACGCTGTTCTACTGCGGAAAAACATAAATCAGCCAGTTTTTGCGTTCGATTGCGTTAAATAGCGAGCTATACCCAAAACGTTTCACGGGGCAGGCTCTTCGCCTTAATCGAACGCAAAAACTGACTAATTTTTGCTTTCCCTCGCTACGAACGGTTAAACCCGACAGACTCCTAGCCTTAGGCATCTTTTGTCAGGATAATAGCGGGCAAAATTATTACGCTATTTTCGTTATTCACAGAGGCAAAACGATGTCCCGTTCCGAACAGTTGTTTGCACGTGCAAAAAAAGTTATCCCCGGCGGAGTTAACTCTCCTGTTCGCGCCTTTAACGGCGTCGGCGGCAACCCCATTTTCTTTGAGCGAGCGCAAGGCGCTTACCTGTTTGATGCCGACAACAAGCGTTATATTGATTATGTTGGCTCCTGGGGGCCAATGATAACAGGCCATGCGAACGCCGAGGTTATTGCCGCTGTTAAATCCCGCCTCGAAAATGGCCTGAGTTTTGGCGCTCCCACTGAGCTGGAAATTGAAATGGCGGAAAAGGTCTGCCAGCTTGTTCCCAGCATAGAAATGGTGCGTATGGTAAGTTCCGGTACCGAGGCCACCATGAGCGCTATCCGCCTGGCGCGTGGTTATACTGGCCGAGATAAAATCGTCAAATTTGAAGGCTGCTACCACGGCCACGCAGACTCCCTGCTGGTCAAAGCCGGATCAGGCGCCCTCACCATGGGGGAGCCCGACTCCCCCGGTGTCCCCGCCGCACTCGCTGAGCTCACCCTGACCCTGAGCTATAACGATATCGACAGTGTTAAAACTGCCTTTGCAGAAGTCGGCAGTGAAATCGCCTGCATTATTGTTGAGCCGGTGGCAGGCAATATGAACTGTATTCCTCCCGTAGCCGGTTTTCTCGAAGGCCTGCGCAGCATCTGCGATGAATACGGCACGGTATTAATTTTTGACGAAGTGATGACCGGCTTTCGGGTCAGTGCCGGAGGCGCGCAAACCCACTTTGGTATCCGCCCGGATCTAACCACGCTTGGTAAAGTTATCGGCGGAGGCATGCCCGTTGGAGCCTTTGGAGGCAAGCAGCAAATTATGGAGCATATTGCCCCCACCGGCCCCGTCTATCAGGCAGGAACACTCTCCGGCAATCCGCTGGCGATGGCCGCTGGCCTAACCATGCTTAATACCATCTCCCAGCCCGGCTTTTACCAGAGACTCAGTGAGAAAACCGAGCGGCTACTCAGCGGGCTACAGAGCGCAGCGGACAAAGCCGGCATTCCATTGACCACCAACCAGGCCGGCGCCATGTTCGGGGTTTTCTTTAGTGATGAGAAGCAGATAACGAGTTTTGAGCAGGTCAGTCGTTGTAATGTTGATCGCTTTAAGCAGTTTTTCCACGCCATGCTTGCAGAGGGTATTTATCTGGCGCCTTCTGCCTACGAAACGGGCTTTGTCAGCAGCGCTCACAGTGAAGAGCTCATCGATCAAACCATTGCGGCAGCCAGCAAAGTATTTGCTAAACTTTGAATGTGCCAGTCGCCCACTATGACTCTGTCAATGACCCAAAAGGAAGTCTAAGCATGATAAAAAAAGTTCTGCTGATAGGCACACTGGCGCTTTGCAGTTCGATGAATGCACAGGCCGATCGCGTTTTCGGGCTGTTTTTTGGCGCCTATAGCTGGAATGCTGATTACAGTGGAACCATCAGCTCCTCAGCAGAACTACCACCGCCACTGGAACGCTTTTCCCCTGAAATTGATGTCGAAGATGACCTCGGTTTCAGTGATGATACCGGCGGTGTCTATTATTTTGCCCTTGAACACTTTGTGCCGCTAATCCCCAATGTGAAGCTTGTTCATTCTGACATCAACTCAAACGCAACGGAAACCGTCGACAAGCTGATCGCACTTGACGGCAATTATTTTGGCCTCAGCCAGGACATTCGCACGGCTGTTGATTTAAGCCATACCGACCTGACACTCTATTATCAGGTTTTGGATAATTGGGTCGAACTTGATGTCGGTCTAACCGCAAGAGCATTTGACGGCATGATCGACATGCTGGCACTGAGTGATAGCCGAGGAGGCCTTCTCACCGAAGGAACCCGTTCCACTATTGATATTGATATCACCGCCCCGCTACTCTATGGAGCCGCCCAATTTAACTTACCCTTGAGCGGCCTGAGTATTTCGGTTGATGCCAATTTCATTGCCTATAGCGGCAACTCCATTACTGATATCAATGCCAATATGGCTTATGCCTTTGATTTTGGGCTGGGGTTAATGGCGGGTTATCGTACCTTTTCCATGGAACTGGACGACATTCATGACCTCAATGCAGACATCCAACTGGACGGCCCCTACGCAGCGCTCACCTTTCATTTCTAAAATCTTGAATTAATGCCTACTAATTAGCGCCTAACCAGAAACCGGGAGTTTTCGAAAATTAAGCCCGCTCCTGGCCAACGCAAATCTAGCTCCTAGGCCTTTTCAAGGCCTTTAAGTCGCAAAATTTGCGTTGGCCAGGATCTCTTTGTCTAATTTCTGGATGGGCACTAATTACTCGCAAGCATCATTGAGTATCACCTCTGTGCAGCTTAATATGCTGCTCATCATTAGATAAAAATAACAGGCTTAAACATGATTCGTCGGTTTTTTGTATTCGCATTAAGTATCTGTATTCCATCTATAAGCTATTCAGAGGAACAAGCACTTAAAATTGATATCGGCGCCTACCTTTGGCAAAGCCAATACTCGGGCACCTTCACTATCATTGATTATGAGGTTGCCCCAGGGGATTCGCTTACCATCTTGCAACCCACTGATGTAGAAGATGATCTTAATATGGAAGAGGAAACCCAACATAGCTTTTATCTCACCATCGAGCATAACAAAGCGATGCTTCCCAACATTCGCTTTGCGCATACCTCCATGCAAGCTCAGAGCATCAGTATACTAAGCAAGGACATTCTGTTTAATGGCTACCCTTTCAGCATTAACGACCAGGTTGAATCCGAAGTGGATTTAAGCCATACCGATTTAAGCTTGTATTACCCGCTTATCAGCAACAGGGTTTCCCTCGACCTGGGCCTAACACTTCGTCAATTTGATGGTTTCGCACAGATGCGTCAATCCAATAACACAGCCGCCGGAACATCCCGAATAGAGATTAATGAAATAGTCCCGCTAGCCTACGGAAACTTTATGCTTGAACTACCTATTAATGGCCTTAACCTGGATGCCAGCCTTCATTTTATTAACTACGATGGCAATGAAGTGATCGATTTCACTACGGCGGTGAATTATCAGACAAAATCCGGTTTTGGCTCATCGTTTGGTTATCGCAGCATCAGCACTGACCTTGAAGACCTGCAAAACCAGGCAGTAGACCTGAGAGCCGATGGCCCCTACATTGCGCTTACCTACCAGTTTTAAGTCTCTTCGCCAAAGCACTTGGGGCAAGCCTGCATTAATCCCCACACAAAATACTTGTACGTTTAACAAAACTTTAACTATTATTAGTTACGCTAAGCTACTCAACGTAGTAATAGTATTGGGAGACTAGAATAAATGGCACGGCTCAGTGAAAGAACATCCGCAGCAGCAGACGACGAGTCTGAAATTGATTTAACACCGATGCTCGACGTGGTGTTTATCATGCTCATCTTTTTTATCGTCACTGCGTCTTTTATTAAAGAGGCCGGCATTGAAATTAACCGCCCTGAGTCCAGCGAACCCTCAAACCCAAGCGATAGCGCCAATATTGTCTTTCAAGTTACCTCCAGCAATGAAATCTGGCTAGATGGCCGGCGTACCGATAT
>JAUXDF010000341.1 GCA_030618505.1 Spongiibacteraceae bacterium
AAGGCCTTGAAAAGGCCTAGGAGCTAGATTTGTGTTGCCAGGAGCGGATTTAATTTTCGAAAGCTTCCGGTTTCTGGTTAGGCACTAGTTAGGCCTCCTCATCAATTGACCACATGGCCTGAATCAATATGCTAATAAAGTCCACCTGCTTGTTAGCCGACTCTTCACCTAGCAGATCCTTACCCAATAAACTCTCATATAAGGGCGCCATGGTAACGTAGCTCATCACCAGGTTATTGAAGCTCATAATGGCCCAAGGTAGCATTTCCCGGCTTTCCTTAAATATCATCACCTCTTCACTACCACTTGCCGTTACATCCTTAAATAAGGGCTTAAACAAGCGCTCAACAAACTCCTTGGTATGTGCACTATCAGACAACGCCGCATGCTGTAAAAGTCGTGCCATATTTGGGTTTTCAATATGCAGGCGGGTTAGCTTCTTCTGCCAGGCAAGTACATTATCGCGAGTAACCGGGCGCTCCATCAACTCACGCAAAGGTTGATTAAACTTCAATAGCAAACGATCCAGAACCGCCATGTACAACGCTTCTTTATTCTTAAAGTGGTTATAGAGGCTGGGAGGGCGAATACCCACCCTGTCCGCCACCTCCCCCAAAGAGCTTGCGTTATAGCCTTTCGCTGCAAATAGGTCCTCCGCGGCATCCAACACTCGCTCGGCGGTAGGTTTCATGCACTGACTCCCGTAAAAAGATAGAATCGCCCTAAAATATGAGATATTCCCATCAAAGCGGCTTTCTCTACAATATAAAATGCCCAATTCGGCTAGACTATAGAGTATGTGTCGATGCAGCCAAAGAGACCAAGCAAAAAACCATCCAGAAGAAACCTATTTTCATGATGCAGATCAGAGTATCCGCATAAAATTGAATAACGAGACGACAACTGCCACCTAAATGAACAATAAACAAGCAAACACAAACCCCTCTCGCCCCCTTCCCCCACTTCAGCAAACGCAGTCTTTATTAAGGGTATACACCTATTATCGCTTGGCACTTTCTTTTGTTTTGTTGATGCTATTTTTATCGGAGTATTCATGGAAGGTGGCCGGGCAATACAATCCTACTCTTTATTTATTCACAGGCCTTAGTTACGCAACCTTTAACCTGCTCACACTAATTTTGCTTTATAAATCTGACTTTCTTATTAGCGTCAAAAATCAGTTTTTTAATATCTGTGTAGATATTGTCGCTATAATATTGATCGTCCATGCCAGTGGCGGTATTGACAGTGGATTAAGCACCTTACTGGCGATATCTGTTGCCGTTGCCGCAATATTCTTTGCCGGCTCGGTCGCAACCCTCGTTGCCGCCGCCGCCACCATAGCGCTCATCACCCAGCACATCTACCTAAGTTCCCTGGAAGACATACCTGCCAAAAACTTTCTGGCTGTTGGTTTATCAGGCATTCTCTATTTTGCCACCTCCTTCGTTATTCAATACCTGGCCCATCGCATACGTACCAGCCAGCAAATCGCAGAGCGCAAGACCGCCGATGCTGCCGACCTGCAAGCCCTGAATGACATTATCATCCAACGGATGCAAACCGGCATCCTGGTTGTCAATGAACACAATAAAGTTCGTATGCTTAACCAGGCGGCAATAAAAATGCTCAACTTAAGCAAACAGGACAACAAACCGGGCGCAGCTCAACTCCCAGAACAACTCCAGTCCCGCATCAAGCAATGGCATAGCTCACCACAACTGCGCAGCAAACCCTTTCAGATCAACAGCTCCAGCCAAAGCATTCAGTCAAACTTCGCTTACCTGCAACGCAGCGCCGACCATCTGGAGGACACCTTGATTTTTTTGGAGGATGCCAGTCAGGTTACGCAACATGCCCAACACCTTAAACTTGGCTCCCTGGGGCGACTAACCGCTAGCATTGCCCATGAAATTCGCAATCCCCTCGGCGCCGTTAGCCACGCTGCACAATTATTGCAAGAATCAGAACAACTCAGCAAAGCAGACCTGAAGCTGTCTACCATTATCCAAACCCACTCTAAACGCATTAACCAGATCATCGAGAATGTCTTACAATTGTCCAGAAGAGAGCCTGCAGTCCCTGAAAAAATAGTATTCTCAGACTGGCTAAAACGCTTTCGAGAGGATTTCCAAGCGGCATCACCCGAAAAAGTAATGATCAACATTAAGCTGCCTCCCAAAGATATCGTCATTCCCTTTGACCCCAGCCAGCTTAATCAAGTGCTCACCAACCTTTGTGAGAACGGCCTGCGCTATAGCAAACGACAGACTGGTCGTGCAGAGCTGACATTAAAAGGGGGCATTAATCGCCAAACAGACACACCCTATCTGGATGTTATCGACTATGGACCAGGCATCGCAGACGATATCAAAGAAAGTGTATTCGAGCCTTTTTTTACCACAGAGAGCAAGGGAAGTGGACTAGGGCTTTATATGTGCCGCGAGCTTTGCGAGGCCAATCAAGCACTGCTTGATTACCGAAATGATGACAATGGCAGCTGCTTTCGGCTAAGCTTTTCCCACCCGAACAGAAATATCTCCCACAATGCAGCAAACGAGAAGACAGATTAAGAAACGATGAAAAAAAACTACACCGCCCTGATTGTCGATGACGAGCCCGATATAAGAGAACTTCTTGAAATCACCCTCGGCAGAATGTCAATTGACACCAAAAGCGCCGAGGATATTGCCTCGGCAAAACAGCTGCTGGGTGAACACAGCTTCAGCCTCTGCCTCACCGACATGAACCTCCCGGATGGCAATGGTATAGACCTACTCTCCTACATGCAGGAAAACTACCCCAATATCCCCGCCGCCATGATCACCGCTTACGGCAATGCCGAGGCAGCGGTTAATGCACTTAAAGCGGGGGCTTTCGACTTTGTGTCCAAACCTATTGAGCTGGATAGGTTAAGAAGTCTGGTCGATACTGCCTTGAAACTAGAAGTAACTGCACAGCCCTCCATCTCCTCTGAAAATGATATACAGCTCATCGGCAAAACCGAAGCCATCGATAAGTTAAAGGGACAAATCATAAAATTGGCTCGCAGTCAGGCGCCGGTATTTATCAGTGGCGAATCAGGTAGCGGAAAGGAGCTAGTGGCAAGACTTATTCACGCAAAAGGCCCTCGTAGCAGTGGCCCCTTCATCCCCGTTAACTGTGGTGCGATTCCCTCCGAGCTGATGGAAAGCGAATTTTTTGGGCATAAAAAAGGCAGTTTTACCGGTGCTAGCGAGGACAAACCAGGCTTATTTCAGGCAGCAAAAGGTGGCACATTATTTCTCGACGAAGTCGCTGACCTACCGCTATCCATGCAAGTAAAACTGCTTCGAGCCATTCAGGAAAAAGCCGTGAGGCCTATCGGCGGCCATGAAGAAGTCGCCACTGATATCCGACTACTAAGCGCCACCCATAAAAATCTCGCAGGTGAGGTAGAAAAAGAACGCTTTCGAAATGACCTTTACTACCGAATAAATGTCATAGAGCTTCGGGTACCCAACCTGCGAGAGCGTGCAGAGGACATACCGCTATTAATTGACAAGCTATTGGAGAATATTGCCAGTAACTATGGTGTAAACAAGCCATCTTTAAGCGAGCAAGCACTCGAACAATTACACAACTATTATTTTCCCGGTAATGTACGCGAACTGGAAAACATTCTCGAGCGAGCATTCACTCTCTGCGAAAACAATATCATTCGCCCTCAGGATCTGCAGTTGTCCGAGGCTAGGGCAACAGAGGTCGCACCATCATCTGTCCGTAGTCACGAATCAGATCATGAAGCAGATGGTGGAATTTTTCCAACGGTAGATACAAACCAAATGGAAGGCTCACTGGAGGAGTATCTGGAAAATATCGAAAAAGATGTCATCAATAAAGCACTGGAAAAAGCGCGATGGAATAAAACTGCCGCCGCAAAAATACTTGGTATTTCCTTTCGAGCCATGCGTTACCGCTTGAAGAAATTAGGTTTGGATTAAACAGGCGCAC
>JAUXDF010000208.1 GCA_030618505.1 Spongiibacteraceae bacterium
GGGAATACTATAGCGACTTGGATGGCGGTGCTAGGTGGGTTTAATTTGCGCTTACGCTAAATACCTTTAAAAACAGGCATATATGAGAGTATTCTGGATGGTGCTGGATGGTATAGGAGCTATGGTTACCTAACTAGTGCCCATCCAGAAATTAAACAAAGAGGTCATGGCCAATGCTGATCTTGCGACTTAAAGGCCTTGAAAAGGCCTAGGAGCTGGATTTGCGTTGGCTATGACCGGACTTGATTTTCGAAAGCTACCAGTTTCTGGATGGGCACTAACTATGAATCTACATAACCTTAAGGCCCAACAAGACAAACGCGCTATCGTTTTTGGCGGCAGCGGTTTTATCGGCAGTCATGTCACTGAGCAACTGATGCTGGCAGGACACAATGTTTGTGCCGTTGTCCGCTCGGGCAGTGACACCCGGTTCCTGCAAAGTATTTCAGCCAGGACCCAGGAAATCGATTTTAGCTGTCCACAACAAATCACCGATGCTATTGCCAGCCACGAAACCGTTTTCTGCTGTCTAGCCAATCCAAAACACCATCAGTCTATGGATGGCCTTAGAGAAATCGAAGTTAGGCTCAGCGCAAAAATACTCGAATCTGCCATCGCCGCCGGCGCCAAACGATTTATGCTGCTAAGCACGGTAATGGTCTACGGATTTTCCCGCCCGGCACGGGCTATTGATGAAAGCTATCCACCCAAGCCAACTTACACCTTTAACCGCGTTGCGCTGGAAAGAGAAGAGACCTTAAAAGCTATCGCCGGTAAAAACAATATTGAACTCGTTATCCTCAGGCCAAGTAATACTATTGGCAAACGCGACATTCAGATGGCACAACTTTTCGGCTCTTATCGACAGGGTTTTTTCCCGGTTTTTGGACGCAAAGAAATACTTTTTTCCGGCATCGATACTCGCGATATTGGCAGAGCAATGGTTTTTTTAGCAGAACTGGCAGAGGCGAGCAATCAAACCTATTTAGTCAAAGGATTTGATACCTCCTGGATAAAACTAAAAACCAGCCTGGATACCATTAGCGGAAAAAATCCCAAAATAATAAAACTGCCGGTAGCGGTGCTAAAAGCCTTTGGTTTTCTTTGTGAACAACTGCTGCCCTATAGTAGTGAGCCACAGTTAAGTCGTTTTTCCGTTGCCGTTATGTCCACTCATACGCTGTTTGATACCAGAAAAATAGCTGACGCGGGATTTGCCCCCCACTACTCCCTCGAAGATGCTCTCAAAGACTACCTTGATGATGGTTAATTTTTTCGTTATCCGTTACCCTCACAGATATGCACTTCTAATTCTATTTCAGGGCATTCACTACAATGAGCGCAGTTTCACCAGCACCGACACACCGTCTTTTTATTAGTCACCTGTGGATTATCGCAGGCTTTGAATTAACCCGCCTGTTCTCTACCCGAAGGGGTTTACTCTATCTCATTACCTTCGCTGTCATCTGGTATTTTATTCTTTTCTACCCGATCTCAATGGCAGCTGGAGCAGTACAAAACAGCGAGCATAACGAGCAGGGGCTGGCCTTCTTTGATATGCTCGGGCTAAGTTCGTTACTGTTGTGGAAGGTACCGGAATTTGCTGTTTACTGGCGCTTCGCTCTGTACCTTTTCCCCTTGCTGTGTATTTTCCTTACAGCGGATCAAACTTCTTCTGACCGGGAAAAAGGTACGCTGCGATTCTTAACTTTACGCTGCAGTCGTGACAGCATTTTCTTTGGTCGCTTTGCTGGACTGATGTTAATCCAGGGGATTCTTATTATCACCAGCCTGCTGAGCACGATGGCCCTCGTGCTCTGGCGAGACTTATCCCTCTTTGGCGCGGCCCTCAATAGTGTGCTGGCGATCAGTGTTAATCTGATTTTTATTCTACTGCCCTTTACCGCCATGATGGCATTACTTTCCGCTGCGGTACGCTCGGCACGCCAGGCTACCGTCTGGGCAATATTGACATGGACATTACTCGCCGCTTTGCTAAAGGGAGTAGCAACCCTGCTGCCCTCCCTGTTTTTTTTACAATATCTGGTACCTGGCATGCAACTTCCCGCCTTGGCGCAGATACCCGAATGGCAAACATTGCAACTCGCTTATATTCCGCTAATGCAAACTGCGCTGTTATTACTCGCCGGACGCAGGGTTATGGCATGGAGGGCGTTGTAAGATGAGCAGCCCTATCATCCAATGCCAGCAACTAAGCAAACAATTTTCCGGCAAGCTTGCCCTCGACAATATTAGCTTTGAAATTCAGGCTGGCCAACCGGTTGCACTGGTCGGCCCAAACGGCGCTGGCAAAACTACGCTGTTAAGCATCCTCAGCGGCTACCTTCGAGCTAGCGCTGGCACGGTACGGCTGTTCGGCCACAAACCCGGATCAAGCGCACTTTTTGGTCGACTCAGTGCCTTGCCACAGGACGCCCAGCTCGATAATAACTTTAGCATCTCCAAACAACTTTCACTCTATGCCCGACTGCAGGGAATGACACGCCAACAGGCATCCAGCGAAGCCTGGAGGGTGCTGGAGTTGATGCAACTAAGGGACGCTGGCAATGAGCAACCCGCCGCACTGAGTCATGGCATGGGCAAGCGCGTTGCCATTGCACAGGCACTGATCGGCCAACCCAATCTGGTGCTGCTCGATGAACCTACCGCCGGCCTCGACCCGACCAACGCCAGAAATATTCGTCAGATTGTTACTGAGCTTTCTGTTGATACCACCTTTATTATTAGCTCACATAATTTGGCCGAACTTGAGCGTCTCTGCAGCACTGTCTTACATCTTGATAAAGGGCAATTGCAAATACAAACCGCACAGCCAGACAATCAAAGTTCTGGCTACCTTACTGTGCATATGCTGGACTCACCTGGCATCGAACTGCTTAGCAGCCTTCAGCAAATGCCCGGCGTGCTTAAGGTCAAACAACAACACAATAATGAATATATTATTCATTACGATGCGCAACGCTCAGCAGATTTTGATCAGCAGTTGCTTGCCTGCCTGGCCAGCAAGGGCTGGAATTATCGGCAACTTATAAAGGGAAAAACACTGGAAGAAAAATTATTTTCTGGGGCTTAGCGCTCTAGACCCGAGCCGATAAAAGTAAAATTAATTACACGCATTCAGGGCATAGTGTCTACATAGTGATGGGGTATTAATTCAGGCGCTCTACATTCGCCCCTGACAAAGACCACACAACGCCCAGCAGCAAGATCAGGTTCCTTAACAACCGGGTAAACAGCCACAAAAAAACCGCCCGAAGGCGGTTTTTTACCCTGCAAAAGCAGGTCTTAATCGGCCTTGGGTCCGGCAGCGACAACTTCATCGGCAACATCAAATTTCTTGAAGTTCTCCTGAAACAGTTTGGCCAGCTCATTAGCCTGCTCATTGTAGGCTGCCTCATCACCCCAGGATTTACGCGGATCAATGTATTTTGCATCAACACCCGGAATCGCTGTAGGAAATTCCAGATTTAACATTTCGATACGATCTGTTGCTGCATTATCCAAATCACCATTTTGTGCCGCCGCAACAATCGCACGGGTAACAGGGATAGGAAAGCGTGAACCCGTGCCACCCGGAGCGCCAGAGCCGCCAGTCCAACCAGTGTTAACTAGGTAAACACGGCTATCAAAATCTTCAATACGCTTCATCAGCAGGTCTGCATAAACTCTGGCCGGATGCGGCATAAAAGGCGCGCCAAAACAGGTGGAAAAAGTCGGGTGAATACCGTCCTCGGCGCCCAGCTCGGTAGAACCAACACGGGCGGTATAACCGCTGAGGAAATGAAATGCTGCCGCCTCTTTGCTGAGAATAGAAACCGGAGGTAAAACACCGGAAACATCACAGGTCAGGAAGATCACAGTTTTTGGCTCACCTGCGCAGTTTTCTGGCACACGCTTTTCAACATGCTCAAGAGGATAACAGCAGCGGCCATTTTCGGTCAGGCTGGTATCGTCATAATCTGCCAAGCGCTTGTCGTCGCTGATCACAACATTCTCAACAATAGCACCAAATCTGATAGCGTCCCAAATCACCGGCTCATTTTTCTGGCTCAAATTAATAGTTTTTGCATAACAACCACCTTCGATATTAAACACCGCTCCCTTTGCCCAGCCGTGCTCATCATCACCAATCAGAAAACGCTCTGGATCCGCTGACAAAGTGGTTTTTCCAGTACCTGAAAGCCCGAAGAAAAGTGCTGTGTCGCCATGCTGACCCACGTTAGCAGAGCAGTGCATGGACATTATGTCTTTCTCGGGCAACAGGAAGTTTTGCACCGAGAACATCGATTTTTTCATCTCGCCGGCATAACCCATACCCGCCAACAGTACTTTACGCTGGGCAAAGTTGATCAGCACTACACCATCGGAGTTGGTTCCATCACGCTCAGGCTCACAAACAAAACCCACCGCATTGATAATCGTCCAGGCTTCTTTCGCTTTGGGATTGTATTTGTCAGGACGAATAAACATGTTCAGACCAAACAGGTTTTGCCAGGCCGTTTCAGTATTCACCTTCACCGCAAGATAATGCTCATCGTGGGCACCAACATGCAGGTGCTGCACGTAATGATCCTTTGAGCCCAGGTAGTCCTCAACACGAGACCACAACGCATCAAACTTATCTGCGTCGAAGGGGCGGTTTACTGCACCCCAGTCAATAGAGTCCTGGGTGCTTGGCTCCTTAACAATAAAACGATCAGCCGGGGAGCGTCCGGTACGCTTGCCGGTCTCTACTACCAAAGCGCCATTGTCTGCAAGCCGCCCTTCACCATTGAGGAGAGCTCGCTCAATCAGCTGTGCTGGGCTAAGGTCCTTGTATATTGTCGTCTGATCAAGTTCTACGGTCATTCTGGTATCCTGTCTGCTTTGGTCTTTTCAGGTGGCTGTCGGACTTACATATGCTCTGACTGCCTCCCGCCGCTAGGCTGGATGGCTCGAGGGAGTGTTCGCTCTGGCCCCAGTTATTTTTTTTTGGGGCGTTATTATGGCAAAAAATCGCCCAATACGCTAAGGCTAAGCGGCAAAAAATTATAATAATCTCTCCCTAATGAGGCCGAGAAGGGGAGCGACCCGCTAAAAGCCCTCTTAATTCACTGGCTTTATAGCGATAAACCGTGCCACAAAACTGACAGTCCATCGCTATCTCCCCCTGTTCCGCTAATATCTCTTCCAGCTCCTGCTGATCAAGAGTAATGAGTGCCCGCTCAGTACGCTCCCTGGAGCAAGTGCAGCTAAACGCTATCGGCTTTGCATCAAACAGACGCACAGTCTCCTGGTGGTATAAACGATGCAGCAACTCCTCGGCGGGCAAGCCCAACATCTCCTCTGCTTTCATCGTGTTGGCCAGCTGGGTGAGGTGACCCCACACTTGCTCGCCCTGCTCTGCACTTTCACTTTCTTGCAGGGGCAATTGCTGTAGCAAAAAGCCTGCACAAGACCCCTCATCGGCAGCCAGCCATAATCGCGTAGGTAGTTGTTCTGACTGGGAAAAGTATGCCTCAAGACAGCTTGCAAGATTTTCACCCTGCAACGGCACTATACCCTGATAGCGCTGACCATTACGCGGCTCGATGGTAATCGCCATACTGCCACCAGCAAAGAGTTCAGCAAAGCCCAACTCCTCCGCCGGCAACTCACCACGGGCAATCGCCCTTAACTGCTGCTGTGAATTACACTCCGCCATCAGTAGAGAAACCGGCCCATCACAGCGCAGCTGCAAACTCAGCAAACCATCAAATTTAAGCGTGCTACTGAGTAATACGCTGGCGGCGATAAATTCACCCAGCAATTTGGCTAGCGGCGGCTGATAACTGTGTCCGGCAATAGCCAGTTGATAACTGCTATTCAGCTTTACCAGCTCACCACGAATATCACTCTGGTCAAATATAAAGCGCTGTGTTTGATTAACATCCATTGAGTACTACTCAGCTTGATAATAAAAAAGCGGGGATTTTAGCAGAGCCAACAAAACGAAACCTTCTCGCCATTAGTCGAGACCCTGCTGCTTAAAGCGATGTATCTGACGACGGCCTTTTTTCGAAGGGCGCATATTTTGATAGGCGCCATCAGCATTCATCGCCCGGCGCTGCTCGGCCTGCTGCT
>JAUXDF010000194.1 GCA_030618505.1 Spongiibacteraceae bacterium
CCGCTGCTCTTTGCCAATCGTAGCACCACTACTGGATAAACGATTTACCGTTGACCAGACTAAAAATAGCGGATCCATCGGCACCACAGGGGAATCCAGATGAACGGTAAAGGGCAGATCAATATCCATGGCTGAACGTGTCGGACTTATCCTCGCCGCACGCTCTGGACCCATAAAGATATCACGATGACGATCCCCCCAGTAATAGGTGTGGGCCGAGAAAAAGCTAGGAGTAAGCCCCAGCTTTTTCATCTGTGCTAATTGCTCATCCGTGGCCATTTGCGCATGAACCACAATATGACGAGCATCATCTCGTGGGTATTGCTGCTGAGCAATAGCCACCGCATCAATAACAGACTGGATTGCTGCATCGCCATTGGCGTGAATGGCTATCTGCAAACCTGCCTTGTGAATTTTGCTAACAAGATCATTTAATATTGGCTGATTAATCGAAGGGTAGCCCCGATAGTTAGAATCCCCCTTATGGGCTGTGTGGTAGGGTTGCCCTAAATACCCTGTAAAACCTTGTATCGAGCCATCCGCCACAAGCTTTACAGCACCGACATGAAACTTCTGTGTCTGGTATTTATCCGGAGAAAAGTCCTTATCCAGCCAACGTAAGCCCGCCTGTTGATCAGGCCATATTTCAAGTCGTTGAGCGATCAAACCCAGCTTTGATATCAAGGATAAACCTTGAATTAACTTTTCTGGCGCCAACCCGGACTGCGCCGTGGTAACACCGAGCTGCGCATAGTTTTTTGACGCTGTCCTGGCCATATCAATAAAGTCGAACAGGGAAAAATCCAGCGCCAATTCGGTGATGCCCAATCTTGCCGTCTCCTCCAACACACCATTGATCTGACCATTAGCATCACGCTGAATAACACCACCCGCGGGCGCAAGGCTCTGCCCATCAATTCCCGCCAATTTCAACCCAACACTATTGGCAACACCAATATGACCGGAAACATGGAGAAGATATATCGGCTGCTCAGTCGAAACCTTATCAAGGTCCCAGCGATTCGGATGACGCTTTTCTGCTAACAGACTATCGTCATAACCCACCCCAACAAGCCACTCTTCCGAAGATTTATCTTTTACCGCCAGCTTTAACTTACTCAGCAACTGATCCATCGAGGTAATTACACCAATGGGGGGACTATTAAGATCAACTACCAGATCTTCTCCTCCCCAGCCAGGGAAATGCCCATGAGCATCAATAAAACCCGGCAACAAGGTTTTACCTTTTAGATCATAAACAATGCTAGTCGGGCTTTTCTGGCGGAGTATATCCTCGGTGCTCCCTAGTGCGGCTATCCTCTCGCCCTCGACTGCAATTGCCTCAACAATACGATGCTCAGCATCCATCGTTAATACCGCGCCATTGATAAAAATCTGGCTCGATGGCGGTTTGGCAGACAACACACCAGCCTTAACTATCAACAATAAGGTAACAACAGCCAATATTATGACTACCAAAAATGAAAAACCTAGCTTGCGCATCGCATAATCTCGTCTGCCAACTCAGGGGCTTTAGTAGAGCATAGAACAGTCGCCCTAGTCTTATTATCTTACCCGCCGATAAATAAACAATGATGGCATAAGACACTCGTAGAACAACTTGAACTTTTTCAAATGAAGCAGCAAACTAGCCTATCTAGTGCCCATCCAGAAATTAGACAAAGAGATCCTGGATGGGCACTACCTAAGCTGGATATTTTAAATAAGGTGCGGGGGTCGCACCCTACAAAGCATAAGCCAGCTCGATGGCGCTATAAAATGGCTTTACTAAGCGCCATTAGTATCCGACATCTATTCAGTGCAATTTATTCGCCCGCATTGCTAAGGCCGCTAAAATGAACGAAAACAAAAAGCCCTGCAAACGCTGTCAGCGAATTCGCTGGGCATTAACCACCGTCATACTGCTGAGCATGATGGCCATTCTTGTGTTAAATCAAATGGGAGGGACGTCATAGCAATCTAGCACCGCAGCGCGCTTAAACATTTTTATATCAGCCAGTTTAATCACCTCAGCCTGCGGAGTAAGCACTTCGCCTTCGGCCAAAAAGTAACGCCAAAACACCATACCAAAAGGATTTCCTTCGGTATCCAGCCAATTCGCCCGGATCTTCGTGTGCTATCACCATCCGGAAACTACCATCTACCTCCAACGTAGGACTACGAACAAATTCAGCCACTCGGCGAATACCGGCAGCAACGGAATTATCGTTTGGCGGTAATGGCTGGTCACTACCGTCTGATTAAGCCAAAAAATACCCTACCAGACATCCGAAAAAGAACTAAAAACACATGGTTGTTTTCGCGGTATTGTCGCGGTGAAATTTCTCTTACTTAGGAATCTTTGTAACACGTTGATATTACGGGTAATAAATGGAGGCGCGGGTCGGAATCGAACCGGCGTTAACGGAGTTGCAGTCCGCTGCATGACCACTCTGCCACCGCGCCTTTATTTGGAGCGGGAAACCGGGTTCGAACCGGCGACCTCAACCTTGGCAAGGTTGCGCTCTACCAACTGAGCTATTCCCGCAAAAGAACAAAGTTTATACCTGCTTCAGGTTGCCGGGCTGTTTTGACTTAACTTTTTGCCAATTTGCTAAGTCCCCAACGCTCTTTTGTTAAGCCTGTCATCTTGAAACGTGGCTTAAGCAAGCTTTGTCAGGAGTGCTGGCAAAGCAAAGAGGCGCATATTCTAGTCAGTGACGCCGCCGTGTCAAGCAGGGATCCCCAATTACCGGACTTTAAATATTGCATCGCACAATTAAGCGTCAAAAAACTCAATATCAATACAACCTTTACCTACCAAGTAACGCAGGCATTGCCGCCTTAAGGTAAATAAGCATAGACCATAATGTCAAAAATGCGGCGATATAAAGCAGAGCATAGCCACTAAAATAGAGCGTGCCGCCATAATCCCCAACCCCTACTGCCAGCATGACGGTAATCGCCACTATTTGCACGGTAGTTTTGATCTTAGCCAGATAGGAAACCGCCACGCTGGCTTTTTCACCAAGCTCTGCCATCCACTCTCTTAAGGCCGAGATGATGATCTCTCTACCGACAATAATCATCGCCGGAAAGGTAAACCAGGGACTGGCATGGCTTTCGACCAATAACACCAGCGCGATTGACACCATCATTTTATCAGCAACGGGGTCGAGAAAAGCACCAAAGGGGGTGCTCTGGTTGAGCTTTCGGGCTAAATACCCATCAAGCCAATCGGTGATTCCTGCCACCGCAAAAATGCTCGCCGCAGCAACATGGCTCCAGCTATAGGGCAGGTAAAATACCAGCACTAAAACAGGAATGAGAATAATTCTTAATAAAGTTAGTGTGTTCGGGATATTCATAGTTTTGTTGTTGTCTATTTCGATTTTAAATGGTCTATACCGACATTCTATTCGTTATGGAGCGAGGCATAAATGTCTTTGGCAAGTTTTTCGCTAATTCCTGCTACTTTACTCAACTCCTTAGCGCTTGCGCCGGTAATACCCTGCAAGCCGCCAAAATGTCGCAATAGCTCCTTACGTCTTTTTGCACCCACTCCCGCGATCCCCTCAAGGACCGAGGTTCTACGTGCTTTGTCTCTACGCTGTTTGTGTCCGGTGATGGCAAAACGGTGTGCCTCATCGCGAATATGCTGTATTAGGTGAAGCGCGGCGGAGTCACCTGGCAAGGTCATCTCTCGCCCCTCTACAATCAGGGTTTCCAGGCCAGGTTTCCTGCTGCTACCTTTTGCTACCCCGATCAATAGCACGCCTTGCAAAGCAAGCTCTTCCATCACCTCTCGAGCCTGTGTCAACTGACCCTTGCCGCCATCAATAAAAAGGATGTCAGGCAGTTTACCATCCCCTCCTTTGATCCGCTTGTAGCGCCTTAACAGCGCTTGTTTCATCGCGGCATAATCATCACCCGGTGTAATATTCTCGATATTAAACCGTCGATAGTCACTTTTAGCAGGGCCATTACTGTCAAAAACAACACAGGATGCAACGGCTCTTTCACCAGAACTGTGGCTTATATCAAAACACTCCAGCCTCTGAGGCACTTCAGGCAATGACAGCTTGGTTTGCAAGTCTTCAAAACGCTGCAGAACCTTTTGCCGGCTCGCCATATGGCTATTTAAATTTTGTTGAGCAGTTGTTTGCGCCAGCTTTAGCCATTGGGCTCGATGACTACGCACCTTGCAGGATATAGCGACACCTCGCCCAGAATGCACAGTAAGCGCCTGACTGAGCAGCTCTGCATCAGCAAGCGAACAATGAGTGACTATTTGAGGGGGAAGTGCTGCCTCGGATTTAGACAAGTACTTCTGCGCTATAAACGAGGCAAGCAGCGCCTCCTCACTATCCTCAAGCTGAAAGCGTGGATAATAACTTCGGCTCCCCAATATTCTACCGGCGCGTACAAACAAGATCTGAACACAGGCCATACCTGCTTTCACTGCAGCGGCGACAATATCCACATCACCCTTCTCTCCCTCAATGCACTGTTCTTCCTGCACTCGCTGTAAATAGGCAATTTGATCACGTAAAAGCGCTGCTGATTCAAACTCAAGTTGTTCTGCTGCCTGCTCCATCGAATTAGCTAATCCATTCATCAAATCCTTACTTTTTCCCTGCAGGAACATGCGGGTATGCTCTACCGCTTCGGCATAGCTCCGGTCACCCTCCATCGCCACACAGGGGCCCTGACAGCGTTTAATCTGATACTGTAAACACGGTCTCGAACGATTTTTAAAAAAGCTGTTTTCACACTGCCTGACCTGAAAGACCTTTTGCAAAAAATTCAGACTCTCCCTGACAGCACCGGTGTTTGGATAAGGGCCAAAATATTCACCTTTGTTTTTCTTAGCGCCACGGTGAATGCTAAGTCGCGGATATTGATCAGCAGACAGGTAGATATAGGGGTAGGACTTATCATCGCGCAACAAAATATTATAAGGCGGGCGATGCTGTTTAATAAGGTTATGCTCGAGCAGCAAAGCCTCGGTTTCGGAGTTGGTAACAGTAACATCGATGCGATGAATTTTCGCGACCAGCGCCAGGGTTTTGCTGTTTAAACCCCTGGCTCTAAAATAGCTGCTAACGCGATTTTTTAGGTTTTTCGCCTTACCGACATAAAGTAACTTGCCGGCCTGATCGAGCATCTGATAAATGCCTGGCCGCTGGGTCAGTTGCTTTAAAAAGGATGAGGAATCAAAAACTGGATCACTGTGATTACAGCAAGTATCAGGCATCTGCACGCCCTTGCGAAAGGCCAAACAGGCTATATAAGGAAATTAAAACTGAGATCTATGAAGCCTCGGCGTCAAGCACGCCATGGCGCATAGCCAAGCGGGTTAATTCAACATCCCCCCCGACATTGAGCTTGTCAAAAATACGATAGCGGTAACTATTAACGGTTTTTGGGCTTAAGCAGAGCTTATCGGAGATATCCTGCACTTTCTGGCAATTAACCACCATCATGCAGATTTGCAGTTCACGCTCAGAGAGCGCATCAAAGGGGCAGTCGTCATCCTTTTCGCCAAAAGATTTCAGTGCCATTTGCTGGGCAACCTGCGGGCTCAGGTAGCGCTGACCGGCAACCACACTATGAATAGCGTTAACCATTTCTTTGAGATCAGCACCCTTAGTAACATAACCTGCGGCGCCGGCCTTGAGCAGACGGGAGGGAAAAGGGTCATCATCACAGGCGGTAACAGCAACCACCTTGATTTCCGGATTTTGTCTAAGTAACTTTTTGGTGGCTTCCAAGCCGCCTATGCCCGGCATTTTGACATCCATCAAAACAACATCGGGTGATAATTCTCTCGCTTTTTCGATGGCCTCTTCGCCGTTGGTCGCTTCACCAACAACCTCAACGCCATCAACATCCTCAAGCATCCGTGATATCCCTGTACGAACCAGATCGTGGTCATCTGCAACCAGTACTTTAATCGCCAAAGTTCACCCCAAGGGAATAGTTTATGTTTATTTTCTATAACAAAAGCATTCTAGACAAAAACATCTTTCAATGCATCTGCATTAATTCTTTTGTATTAAATTAAACTTAATATATAGCATAATGCCACAATTCCGGAAAGCACAAACTGTTTATTTTTCCGTCAATAATAGCTAGATAGTGCCCATCCAGAAATTAGACAAAGAGGTCCTGGCCAACGCAAATCTTGCGACTTAAAGGCCTTGAAAAGGCCTAGGAGCTAGATTTGCGTTGGCCAGGAGCAGACTTAATTTTCGAAAACTTCCGGTTCCTGGATAGGCACTAGATAGATACCGGTGAATATGGCCCGTATTAATGGTGCAATATTTTTATGGTATTTAAGGATCCACCCACTA
>JAUXDF010000416.1 GCA_030618505.1 Spongiibacteraceae bacterium
CGTCATCTAGGCACCGTTGGCTTTACCGTTTGTGGGCGCTGCCACAGCATTCATCGTACATTGGGAGATATAAGAGGGGCGTTAAAAGCAGAATAAAAAAACACCTTGATCAACGTGCCTCGTAGCCTTGATTGAGGAACGAAATCAGGGGTTTATTAAAAACACTCCCTGATTTCGTTCCTCAATCAAGGCTACGGTTCTGCGTTATTTCTTACCTTTCAAATCACGCAAATTACCAATAACCGATTCCAGCGCCCGGTCAAACAACAAACCATCGTCAAGCAAAGAGACGATACCGCTTTGAATATCACTCGCCAGACCATCGCGGCTTTGCTCAGCCACTTTCTTACCCGAGCGGTTTACAAAGATATGCTTGCCGGTGGGCTTTATTACCGCTGCAAGACGACAACGGAAGGTATTGTCATTACTGGGATGAAACTCAACCCAAGTGCCCGTCGTTAAGGCATCAACCTGCTGATAGATTTTTTCATCCAGCTCGGCACAAAGATCATCCAGCGCCTGATCTGCTGTACTGCTTATTATCGCATCTGTTTGTGGAACGACAGGCTTAAGCGCAGCCGCCTCAGCAAAACTTTCCTGTCCCTTCAAACGCTTCAGATGCACCGCTTCCAACTCAGTGAACATGGCATTCATATCAAAGTGGTTAAAGCTGATTTTTGCCAAACCTTCACGAATACTTTTCAAGATAGCCGGTACACGCTGCAATAGTTCCTTTCGCTCGACTTGCTGGGAAATATCCACACTCCATAACAGATCATCGATAGTCGCCGTCGATAACTGCCACCCTTCGCTCTCATCACCCTCTCGCAGGTAAACAAGAAACAGTACATTACTCCAAGCATCTCGCAGTAAATTTACCACCACATCCGGCAAACAACGCCCCGCCATTTTATCTTCAATAACTTGCTGCACTGCAGCTCTTGCTGCCTCTGATTTAGCCCGACCATCTTCAGCATCGAGGGTACGACGCTCAACCAAACCAACACGACGTTTTTCAACGGCAACAAAGGAGACAAAATCCGTCAACAGCTCCTGAAACACATCCATGTCATCTTCGTATTCATTCAGTACGTGAGTAACGACACTTTCTACTTTTTCCAGCAAAGGATCATGCTGCCCCTCTTCAGGCGGCAACCAACCTAAAGCAGAGGTTGCGATTTCGTTCAGCAGTTTGCGTGCAGGGTGCCCACCACGACTAAAAAAGGTCCGATCCTGCATCGCTACTTTAATCAACGGTATCTGCAAACGCGAGATAATAGCCTTCATCTCGACAGCCAGGCTGCGATCATCAAGTACAAATTGAAACAGCATCTGCACCAGATTGATAACATCATCATCAACTTTCCCCAAACTATGGGACTGGGCGGACTCACGTGCGAGCAGCTCACGATCCAGCAAGGCGGCAATATTTAAACAATTTTGCTCAGCGCGGGCATAACCCTGTGCCTGTAACTGCTGCACCTGCTGATTTTGCAAACCAGAGAGAAGATCCATAATTAAAGGCCGCGGCATAGCAGGCGCCAGCCCCACCGGCAACAGTCCACTGCCACCGGATGCAGGCACCGCAGCCACCGTTGAACTCAACAAGCCCTGCAGGCCAGCAAAAACATCATCATCCTGCGATTGCATTTTCTCGCTAGACGTACCCGCCGCGCTCCCTCCAGCCACCTGCCCACGCGCCTGATGCGAAGGCCCTTCGGCTTTAAGGTAGGGAAGCACACCAGCAGAGATCAAAAACTGATTACCATCTTCCAGCACACTCGCCATGCGACTGATAACAAAACGATCAAACAATTTAAACAATACCAGTTTTGCCTTAATATCAATCTCAAGTTTTTCACAACCCTCTACAAAACCCTGACAAATCACCCAGGGCCCGAGCGGATTATTTTTTATATCAACCTTTCCCGCTGCCACTTTATTAATTCGAATGGTCAGCTGGGAAAGTGAAAGGGGATAAAGACTCATTGCTTTGGAGACCATGCTATCGCTAGCAACCACCTCCTCCAGCTCATCCTGAGCCACCAACGACAGCGACTCTTCACTGACCGAAGCAAGGTTAACGGGCTCCTCAACACCCTTCGTTTTTAGGCGCTCATCACCGATACAACGAAAGGCCTCCTCAATATTCTTACCAAAATGATTTTCAATACCACGACGCTTGATTCGCACCTCTCGCATCGACTCAAAGAAAAGGTTTTGCAGGGCATTGCTCTCGGCCTTGTCGGCCAATTCAAACAAGGCATCATCGGTGTTATCAAACATATCGTAGAGCAGCGACATCAGCCTCTGCTTGCCACGTGCCTGTAAATCCTGCAACAAGGCAGACTGGCGCCCATAGCGCGGCTTTTCCGCCGAGCTATGCTGAGAATTAAGATGAACTACCTTTGATCGATTACCCATAAGCCGTGAACCCTGCCAACATTGCAGGGACCTCCAATAACGGTTCAATAATACTTGAATTGAGTATATATCAACCAAAGCAAAGCACATGTGCTGATTGGTGATATCGAGAAACTGCTCACACGGCGGCAATAAAACTCTATACTGCTTAGATAAATTATTTATAACGCCCATAAGAAAACGCCCATTGAATTCTTAATCACTATGAATAACGCAGAAAAATCACAAAATCGATTGGGTAGAGGTATGCTTTGGATCACTTGGGCACTGATCCTTGGTTTTATGGTGCTTGTCGCCCAGGAATGGCTTGATGACCAACAAAACCCCAACCGCCGCCCCAATAGCCAGGTTACCGATAAGGGTGTCCGCGAAGTTGTGCTACAAAGAAGTCGCTATAACCAATATGTGACCAACGGTACAATAAATGGCCAAGCGGTCACCTTTTTGCTCGACACTGGCGCAACCGAGGTAGCACTATCATCTGCATTGGCGAAAAAACTGCGCCTGAAAAAAGGACTACAAGGCTGGGCAAAAACCGCCAACGGCATGGTTAAAACCTATGCGACAACACTGAATCATCTATCTATTGGCGAAATACAGCTGGAAGATATTCCCGCCAGCATTACCACCGGCATGAGAGGTAATGAAGTACTACTGGGTATGAGCGCCCTAAAACAACTCGATTTTTATCAACGTAATAACAAATTAATATTGAGGCAACACCCCGTAGCCGTGATTGAGGAACGAAATCAAGGGGCAGTTCTAACTCTCCCTTGATTTCGTTCCTCAATC
>JAUXDF010000361.1 GCA_030618505.1 Spongiibacteraceae bacterium
GCTTAAAAGAGCGCGGTTTCAACCAAAGTAACGAGATTGCCAAATACCTGAGGCGCAAACTCGTCCACAAGGACAGGATACCCATCAATCAGTGGCTAGTGCAGCGATCAGTCGACACCGTTAATCAACAGGGTTTAACGGCTATTGAGCGCAAAAGAAACCTCCGTGGTGCATTCCAGATAATCGAGGGCAAACAAAGCAAAACCCTTATTGGCAAGCATATCGCGCTGCTCGACGATGTTGTCACCACCGCATCCACCGTCGAAGAAATCAGCCGGGTATTATTGAGGGCAGGCGCCAAAGAAGTGCATATTTGGGCGATAGCAAGAACGCTAAACTGAGACAAATGATTGACACAAAACATGTCAGCAGGCGACGATAATGGTAATATCGCGCCTTTTTCGGAGAAGATCATGGGCCCCACCAAGTTTGCACTGCTGCTGGCAAGCTGCTTGCTGACTAGCTACAGCTGGGGAGAAACCCTGAATATTGCCGTTGCCAGTAACTTCAAAGCCACCCTTGAAAAAATCGCCCAGGGTTTTCAGCAATCCAGCGAGCACCAACTGCGGATCGCCTCGGCATCAACCGGGATGCTTTATTCTCAAATAACCCACGGCGCCCACTTCGATTTGTTTTTTGCTGCAGACCAGAAAAGCCCCGAACTCCTGGAAAAAAAGGGACTAACCCTGCCCGGCAGTCGTTTTAGCTATGCCGAAGGACACATTGTGCTGCTGTTTAAATCCGGGCAATTAAACAACACACCTAAGCTTGAAGACATTCGCAAGATGCTGGTCGCTCATTCGGGCAAACTGGCCATCGCCAACCCCAATGTGGCCCCCTACGGTCTTGCTGCCAAACAATTTCTTCAGCAACTGGATCTGTGGCAAGATCTGCAAAGCCAGCTGGTGCGAGGTAGCAATATCAATCAGGCCTACCAATATATCGCCAGCGGCAGTCTAAATCTGGCGGTGGTCGCTACCACACAGATAATCATCCGTCCGATAAAAAACCTGCAAAGCTGGCCTATTCCTCCAGCCATGCACGCCCCGATCATTCAACAGGCAGTACAACTTAAAAACAGCAAAAGCCGCCAAGCAGCTAAAGCTTTTTTAAACTACCTGAATTCAGCCGCCGGCCAGCAGATCATTCGCTCCGACGGTTACGGTATCCCTCATAAACCGGTAAGATCTACAACAATATGACACCTTGGCCTGAAACCATACGATGAGCGAATCCGATATCACCGCCCTCTGGCTGACCTTAAAACTGGCAACTGTCACCAGCGTCATTTTGCTATTAATTTCCACGCCACTGGCCTGGTGGCTGGCCAATACTCGCCACCGGGTAAAGCCGCTGCTGGAAGCGATAGTATCCTTACCACTGATACTGCCCCCCACCGTTCTGGGCTTTTATCTTCTAATCGCCTTTACCCCCGCCGGCGCCATTGGCAGCACCTGGCAGACACTCATCGGCTCACAACTGGCGTTTAGTTTTTCGGCTTTAGTGATTGGTTCGGTAATTTATTCGCTGCCCTTTGTCGTGCAACCGATTCAATCTGCCTTTGAGCAATTACCCTCCTCCTTGCTGGAGGCAGCGGCCACTTTAGGCAGCTCGCCACTGGATCGATTCTTCAGTGTTATTTTACCCCTCAGCCAGCGCAGTTTTATTACCGCCTTTAGTCTCGGCTTTGCACATACTATTGGCGAATTTGGTGTCGTATTGATGATCGGCGGCAATATACCCGGAGAAACACAAGTGCTGTCGATCGCACTCTACGATCATGTAGAAACCCTGCAATACGGCCAGGCCCACCAGCTCGCCGCCGGCCTGCTGGCCTTCTCGTTAATTCTATTGATGTTTTTATATTCAACTAACCGATCGGCAAAACAACGTCCACAACTGAGGTGGAAATAGTCGATGGGTATTCGCGCCAACATTCACCTCAAGTTAAATAATAATTTCCTGCTGGATATCGATACGCAATTGCCCGAGGGAAAGATTATTGCACTCTACGGCGATTCCGGCTCAGGGAAAACGACCTTGCTTCGCTGCCTGGCCGGACTTTCACAAGCCGACGGAGATATCTCTGCCGATGGCATTGAATGGCAAAACAGCCAGGGCTTTTTTTTAGCCAGCCACAAAAGAGATATCGGTTTTGTATTTCAGGATGGGCGCCTTTTCCCCCATCTAAGCATTGAAGGTAATTTACGTTACGCTGAAAAACGTGCGAAAAGGGTCTCCCCCATCAACAAACAACAACTCATCAAACAGCTGGACTTAGGCGCCCTAATGAACACGCCTGTGCTAGAGCTTTCCGCGGGTCAACAACAACGTGTCGCCATTGCCAGAACCTTGTTATCAGCACCACGCTGGTTATTTATGGATGAGCCCTTAAGCAATCTGGATTATCAAAGCAAAAACCTGATTCTCGCTTTTCTTGAAAATCTACAGCAGAAAACCAAGCTGAATATCCTTTACATTAGCCACGACATGGAAGAGGTCAGCCGCATTGCCGATCATATTCTGCTGATAGAACAGGGCCGTATTGTCGACCAGGGCGCTCTTATCGACATCAGCTCAAGACTGGATCTCAAACTCGCCCACCAGGAAGGCGCTGCGGCGGTAGTCGAGGTAATAAAACAATCCTATGATTCTGACTACCACATTACCAAAGTCAGCCTCGGTGAAAATCACAGCCTGCAACTCAGCCAAGCGCTACCCGATGGCGCACATCGTTTGCGCATCCCCGCCCGTGATGTCAGCATCGCAATAACAGCACCACAGCAAAGCAGCATCCTTAATACGCTGCCTGCGATAATAGACGCTATCGAGCACAGTGATGGCGCCAGAGTACTACTGCGTTTAAAGTTAGGCGATCAATACATACTGGCCCGACTGACCCACAAATCCCTTGACCAACTTCAACTTTGTGTTGGGCAGCAGGTCTACGCGCAAATTAAAAGTGTTGCGCTACTGAGTGAGCCACTATGAATGAAACCGATAATAATGCCGATGATGAAATCAACAACAGTATTGATGATGAAGCCAATGGCAATATCTTTGACGATAGCGATACTGACATTGATAGCGAACCGCTAGACGCCAAGGCCCACCCCTATGAGCGCCTAAGCCCTGACCTGTTAATCGATGCCATCGAGAGCCTGGACTTCCTCTGTGATGGTCGTTTCCTGGCGCTAAACAGCTATGAAAACCGCGTTTATCAAATTGGTATTGAAGAGAGCGAGCCGCTCATCGTCAAATTCTATCGTCCTGATCGCTGGAGCGATGAGCAGATAGAAGAAGAACATAGCTTCTCCCGCCAGCTTGCCGATAACGAAATCCCGGTAATCACCCCCTTGATCATTAAGGATAAAACTCTCTTTGAATATCAGGGCTTTCGTTTCAGCCTCTACCCGCGTCAGGGTGGCCATGCCCCCGAGCTCGACAATCTCGATCATCTGATGATGATTGGCCGATTTTTGGCACGCATTCATGCCACCGGCGCCTGCGAAAATTTTCAATACCGCGAAACACTACATTGGCAAACCGCCCGCGACAGCAGTCAGTATCTATTGGAACACTTTATCCCCAAAGAGCTACAAACTCCCTACGCGACATTGTGCGATGATCTATTTAACAAGATAGAAAGCTGTTTCCAGCAAACCGGCGAGCTTGAGCTAATCAGAGTCCACGGCGATTGTCACAGCGGCAATATGCTCTGGCGTGCCGACACACCTCACTTTGTTGATTTTGACGACACCTGC